>JAMFST010000774.1 GCA_026225435.1 Labilithrix luteola | reverse complement strand
CCCGCCATTGATCGCATCGTCGCGCAGGTCGACCGCGAACAGGTCCATGTGGAGGTAGTCGCCGTTCTTGTGGCGAATGCGCGCCTCGCGCCGCGCAGTGCGGCATTCGCGCGCGCTCAGCCGGTCGGCCTCGTTCATCACCGCCGCGCGGTCGTCGGGGTGAATGAAGCTCGAGGGGTGCATCGAGAGCCACTCCTCCATCGAGTAGCCGAGCACGGCGGTCACCACCGGCGTGACGAAGAGCCGGCGCCACTGATCGTCGACGACCGACACGATGTCGAGCGTGTGGTTGAGCACCGTGCGGATGTAGCGCTCGCGCTCCCAGGCTGCCTCCTCGCTCCGGTAGCGATCGCTGATGTCACGCGTGATGATGAGCAGGTCGCCCTCTGCTCCACCGGCGCCGACGAGGCTGACGATGCGCGTCTCCAGGTAGCGCTTCCGGCCTCCTCTGTTCCACTCGTCCTCGGCGACCTCGCTGCGCCCGGTCTCGCGCACGCGATCGTAGAGCCTGGTCCAGCGGGCGCGGCGAGCCGGTTCGATCAGCTCGAGCAGATCCGTGCCGACTATCGAGCGCTCCCCGAGCTCGGGAAAGATCCGGTTCACGTAGAGGATGCGGTTGTGCGCGTCGATCCGCAGGACGTAGTCGTCCAGCGTGTCGGCCATCGCGCGGAAGCTCTGCGCCTCGATCAGCGTGCTGTCGTCGAGCACGAGGTGCGGAGCCGTGCCCTCCGGATCGGTCTTGCCGAGAACGCCGCTCACGCCAGCTAGCTAAGGGATGCCTGCCAGGGAGGGAAGCCCGAAGGAGGAGTCCCCATCAGCACGCGGAGTTACGAACGCCACAAAACGCCGCGAGGCCGCGTCTCCGGAGGAGAACGCGGCCCGCAAACGTGATGCAGCGGGGCCCGTCGTTCGACGAGCCGTCAGCTCACTCGTTCAGCTTCTGCTTGGCGATGCCACCGAGCTCCTTGGCCTTGCCCTCGGCCTGCGCCTGCTCGTTGCCGAGCACCGCGCCGACGCGGTTCTTGATCGCGCCGAGGACCTCGTCGACCTTGCCGTCGGCGCGGTCGGCCGCCTTGGCGCCCTCGACCTTCGCCTTGCCGCCGAGCTCCTTCGCCTTGCCCTCGGCCGCCATCTGGTCGTTCCCGACGAGGTTGCCAGCGAGGTTCTTGATCTTGCCGCCGATCTGCTCCGCGACGCCCTCAGCCTTGTTGCTTTCGTTGGTGGTGCCCATGATGTGAATCTCCTTGTTGACCAGGGAGTATTCACGTCGCGTGCCAGCGTCTGCCCCGCCCCGGTCGCGGTCGCGCTCAGGTCAGCGGCGGCAGGTCGCTCGGGTGCTTGGACGACAGGACCTGCGGCTGGATGTCGTGGAAGACCGAGTAGTCGATGATCCGAGCGCCATCCGGCTCGAGGTGGACGACGTCGACGTAGCGTGCGCGCGGCACGATGTCGTCGAGCGTGTACGAGTAGCGGGCGTGGAGCGTCTGCGACGACGTCTCGTCGGTGCCGCTGAGCGCGAGGTACATCTCGTAGCCGAGCTTCTTCATCTCCTCGAGCCGCCCCGACTCCCAGCCGAAGAACGGGCTCGCCTCGTCGATGCGATGGAGCGCCAGCCAGGAGAGCGTGAAGAGCGCGTTGCGATCGCGCACCAGCGGCAGCTCGTGGGGCCGGCGGAGCGTCTCCCCTTCGCTCGTCTTCTCCACCGTGAGGAGCACCACGCGCAGCTGCGCCTCGATGATGCGGTTGTTGCGCCGGTTGGCCATGCGGAAGGCGAGGTACGGCTGGCCGTCGCGCAGGGTGATGATCCCCTTCTCGGCGAAGAGCACGCGCGCGCTCGGCCGGGAGAACTTGGCGAAGGTCAGGCCGGTGATGAGCGCCGTCGAGAAGATGCCGAGCAGCGCCTCGGCGGTGACCAGGACGTGCCCGTAGAGCGTCCCCGGTTGCAACCCGCCGTAGCCGATGGTGGCGATGG
>JAMFST010000773.1 GCA_026225435.1 Labilithrix luteola | reverse complement strand
GTGGCAGCCGGCTTCGCGAAGGCGCTGGCCGGCAGCGCCTTGGCGGTCCAGGGGAGGTCGGAAAGATCGTGAGCAGCCGTCAAGGTGGCGAGAGCTGTCTTCTGCGCGTCGTAGGTGCTGGCATCGGCGGCGTAGTAGTCGGCGCCCGTCCGATCCTGCCTGCGGGTCGCGCTGGAGACGTCGGCCATGACGCTCTCTCGGCCGCGCACACGGCTCGGTTGCGCGATTCCTCGCTGCCGGTGGGAACGTGTGCTTCTCGACGCGCGGACCACTCGCTCCGAGGCGCCTTTCGCCGCCGCTCTGCACCCGGAGCGGACGACTCCGGCGTCAACGGACGGCGTCACTCGTGGGAGCGGAGTTTTCCTCCGCTACCCGATCGCGCACCTCGGACCGTCACGGCACGTGCGCTGCAGTTCACCTTCGGCATGACGCCCAGCCTCCGCTCCGCCTTCTTCGCGCTCGCCTGCACCACGCTCGGCGTCGCCGTGACCGGCTGTTCGTCCGCCGCGGACGCCGACGCATCCACCGCCGACAGCGCGAACGCCGAGGCGCTGTCGACCGCTTCGTACAGCCCCTCCACCGCGGTCGCCTACGCGCGCGCGCACTGGTCCAACGGCGTGGGGGAGTGCGCCGAGTTCGTCTACGACTGCCTCCACGCCGGCGGCCTCGGGCTCGCGTCGACCGCGTGGGTTCCGACGCTCGTGTCCGAGCTCGGGAGCGTCGGCTACGAGGAGCACGAAGGGAGCGGCTCGGCGTCGGCGTCCGCCGGTGACGTGGTCGTCTTCAGCACCGCCGGCGGCAGCGGCTTCTGCGGAGCGGGTCCCGTCGAGGGGACCGCCTGCGGGCACACCTGCCTCGTGGTCGAGGGGGGCTCGAGCGCGTCGGCCATCAAGGTCGATTGCCACAACGCAGCGCTCAGCGACGCGGCCGTCAGCTATTTCATGACGGAGTACCCGCACTACCGCGTGTACCACACGGCCTCCGGTGCCGGCGGCGGCAGCAGCAGCGGCGGATCGACCGGTAGCGACGGCGACGGTTGCTACTCCACCACGCTCGGCAAGGACGTCGACGACAACGCCTGCGTGCAGACCGACTCCGGCGACTGGTACCAGTGCGACGACGGTGCCTGGGTCGTGCGCGAGACCGATCCCACGGCCTGCAGCAGCGTCACCGCGTACTGACGATCAGGACGAGCCGGACGGCGGCGGCATCATCGGCGTCTCGAGCGCCTCGGCGAGCGCGCGCTCGAACACGTCGCGGTTGTTGTAGCTGGTGAGCTTCACGCCGGCGATCGCCAGCGTCAGGCTGGCGGCCGACACGCCCATCGCCACCAGCCGCGAGGCGACGAGGATGTGCGCCGGCTGCTGCCGGTAGGTCGCGCCGAGGAACTTGGTCAGCGCGTAGCGGGCGCTCGACTCGTAGCTCGTCATCCGCTCCCAGTCGTGGAAGCCGGCCAGCAGCACCCCCTTCTGCAGGCGCGGCTGGATGGTGGCGATCCAGCGCTCCGCCATGTCGCGCGAGAGGTGCCCGCGCACCACGCCGTGGAGCACGCTGGATGTGGGAATGTACAGCGAGAGGCTGCCGCCGTCCCCCTCGACGTCGAGGACCTTGTTGCGCATCGCGGTCGCCGTGGGGCGAAGGCTGGGCGGCGGCTTGTCGGCGTCCACTCTCATGGGCGATGCTCGAAGAACGGCAGGAAGCGCGCGCCCATGGGAGACGAGGTTACCCGAGTCCGCGGGAGAACGCTCCTCTGCCATCTTGTCCCGGTGTGTCCGCGTGCGCGTCGGTGTCCGCGGCCAGGGGCGTCCCGTCCCGGACAGGCGAGGACTCGCACTTCTGCCCCGTTATGCGCAGAGAACGCCTGGCGCTCGGTTTGCGATGCGGCGCGCATGACGATCCTCAAGGCCACCGCATGCGTCTCGATCTGCTCGCTTTTCTTCTTCATCGCCGCAGGGGCCACGGGATGCGCCGCGTCATCCGACGGCGACAGCGCCGACGAGAGCGGTGCGCTGGAAGCGGAGACGTCGCGCAAGTACGACGCCATCGTCGGCACCTGGAACGCTCTCGACGCCGTTCCCCCGGCGTCGGCGGACGGAATTCCGTCGTACACGACGTACACCTTCGCCAAGGACGGCTCGTTCACCGCCGCGCGCGGGGCCACCGCCGTGACCGGTACCTGGGAGATCTTCACCACCCTCCCGACGTTGCCGCGCATCGACATGACGTGGGGCGGCACGCGCGAGACCTACGTGTTCTCCCTGCAGTGCGACCTGCTGGTGCTCGACGGCGTCGACGCGCTGTTCCAGCACGACCTGGCGAGCCTCCCGGTCGTGGCCGACGGTGCCATCTGCGAGGACGCGTCGTGGAGCTCGCTCGCCCGCTGCCCGCCGGACATCGGCGACTGCGATCACGAGACGCACCGGTGCCTGCAACCGAGCTGAGACGACGGATGACCGCGCTATCCGAGCGCGGCGACGACGGCGTCGACCATCCCGCTCCCGGCGAGGAACCACCAGGCGACGCAGAGGGCGACCATGCCGAGGCCTCGGAGCACGAGCTCCCCGAGGGACGCCGGGCCGGTGCCGGAGATGGCCTCGAACGGCCAGCGCCACGGCGTCCAGGGGACCGCCTGGACGATCGTGAAGGTGCGCTCCATGACCGGCGCGGCTCGGTAGTCGACCTCGGCGCTCTCGACCTCGCGCTGGCCCACCTCGATCACCATGGCCACCGGGCCATCGAGCGGCGCCGTCCGTAGCGTCTCGACCACCTGCGGCAGCGAATCGAGCGCGGCCACCGCCGTCGTGTCCGCGTGCAGGACGCCGTTCTGCCGCGCGCCGAAGACGGTGCCGCGCGTGCCCGCGGGCGCCATCGACAGCTGCTGCACCGTCGTCTCGGCGGGGAGGCCGACCGGTCGGCCAGATTCGCGGCGCAGCTTGGGGAGCACGCGGAGCACGATGCCGAAGCCGCGCCCCGCGACTCCGAGCATGCCGCCTCCCCAGCCGATGCAGAGGACCCCCTGGCCCACGCCGAAGACACCGATGGCCAGCTGCCCCACGACGAACACCCCGCGCGCCATCTGCCCGACGGCGACCACCCCCAGCGCCGCCTGCCCGAACGCGAAGATGCCGACCGCTTCCTGTCCGACGGCGAGGAGCGCCGGCTCGTTCGGGTCCATCGTGAAGAAGCGCACGGCGCAGAGGGTAGCGCGCGTTACACTGGGGGGAAGCCTCGATGCCTACCGCGCGCGCACTCCTCCTCGTGTCTACCCTGGTCGTCTCGGCGGGCTCGCTCGCGGCCGGCTGCTCCGGCTCGGCGAACCCGGCGATCGGTGACGGCGGCGGCGACGTCACGAAGTCGCCGGATGCCTCCACCTCCTCGCGCGACGCCGGTGCGGCCAACGACGCCGAGGCTGGCTCGCCGAGCGACGCGTCGCCCTCGGGGGATGCCGCGGACGCCGGCTCGACGCCCGACGCGGGCGGCGCCGGGTGCAGCTGCGAAGGCAAGGCCGACTGCGCCGTGTGGACCGACGTGTACATCTCCTGGTACGGCTTCAACGACAACTCCTGCACCACGGAGAACGTCCACGGCTGCAACGACATCGCCTACGGCGCCCCGCTGAGCACCGCCGGTGAGTACGGCACGCCGTACCCCAACGCCGGCAACATCAAGCACACGTCGGCGACGGAGGGGACGGGCACCTACGACGACCCGATCACCGCGGCGGCCTCGGCCGACTCGGACCCGGCCAAGCCGACCACCAAGAACCCACGCCACAAGTTCGCCTCCGCCGGTGGCGTCACCCTGACGCCGGGCACGATCATCTACAACCCGGTCGTCCAAAAGTACTTCATCATGGAGGACTCGTGCATCGAGTGCGGCGACGAGTTTGCCTGCGTCGTCTCGCCCGAGGACACCGACGACGGGAAGGTCCCGTCCAGCTGCGTCGCCGGCACCAACCTCCACATCGACTTCTGGATGGGCCCGCAGATCGCGTCCGACACGAAGGATCTCGACACCTGCCAGGACAACTCGTCGATCGGCGCCGACTGGACCGGCGGCCCCGGCCAGGTCATCGTGAACCCGCCGGCCGATCTGCCGGTGGTGACGACGCCGCTCTACAGCGGCACGGGGACCAACGGCGGCTGCTGGACGTCCACGCAGGCGACCGCGGTCAGCTGCGGCGGCTAGCTTCGGTACCCGCCGAGCGACGGTCAGGCCGCGGTGCGCGTTCCTCGCTGCGCCGCGGGCACGTGCTTCGCCAGCTCCCGCAGCGCTCGCGCCGATCGCGTCCGCGGCGTCGCCGTGAAGAGCACCGCTCGCTGATCGCGCTCCGGCACGACCAGCAGATCGCACCACAGGCGCAGCGGGCCGGCCACCGGGTGCAGCATCTTCTTCTGCACGTGCCGCGGCGCGTACATCTCGCCCGAGCGCCACAGACGCTCGAACCGCGGGCTCTGGCTCCGCAGCTCCGTGATCAGCGCCCCGAGCGCCGTGTCGTGGGGATAGCGCGCGTCCGCCGTGCGCAGCTCCGTCGCCAGGTACTCCGCGTAGCCGGCCGAGCGCGTCATCCCGAAGTGCCGCGCCGGTCGATCCGGGTGGAGGAAGAAGCGCCGCGCCAGGTTGCGCTCCGCCGGCGAGCTCTGCGCGAAGTCCTCGAAGAGGAGCGTCGCCAGCGCGTTCCAGGCGATCACCTCCTGCTTGGCATCCAGCACGAGCACCGCCGTGTCGATCATGCGGTCGAGCAGCGCGATCAAGCTCCCCGGCGGCTCGTGCGGGATGCGCCCCTGGGGCCGCGGGCTCTCGCCTGCCAGGTGGTACAGATGATCATGCTCCACGCGTGACAGGCGGAGCGCCACCGCCAGCGAATCGAGCATCTCGCGCGACGGGTGCGCGCCGCGAGCCTGCTCGATCTGCGTGTAGTACTCGGTCGACATCCGCGAGCGAGCCGCCACCTCTTCGCGCCGCAGCCCGGGCGTTCGCCGCCTCGAGAGCGCCGTGGCCAGCCCGATGTCCGCCGGGCGCAGTCGAGCCCGTTTGGTGCGAAGAAAATCGGCCAGGGCGCGCGCAGACACCTCCGCATCATGCGACGGGGGAGGCGCGCGTGCCAGGTACTCCCGGCACCTGGTTCGCCGCCCGGCTTCGCGCTCGGATGACGGCATGAACGACTCCACCTCATCCACACGTATCGCTCTCGTCACCGGCGCCAACAAGGGCATCGGCTTTCATGTCGCGCGCAAGCTCGGCGCTGCCGGGGTCCACGTCCTGGTCGGCTCGCGCGACGCCGGCCGCGGCGAGAAGGCCGTCGCCACCCTGCGCGGCGAAGGCATCACCGCC
>JAMFST010000772.1 GCA_026225435.1 Labilithrix luteola | reverse complement strand
GCCGACGTCCACGGTGCCGTGGATGGGGAGCACCCAGGCGAACGAGCCCGGGGAGCCGGAGTAGCGGATCTGGTCGTAGAGCGTCGTCTGCAGGGGAGAGACGGTGAGCAACATGCGCTCGTCGGTGATGTCGGCGGCGGTCTGGGTGGGGGTCGGCTGGTGAAAGCAGCCCCCGCACGCGCGCGCCGGGCGCACGGGCGCGAGCCAGGAGATCAGCACGACACCGAGGAGCGAGGCGGAAGGAAGGGAAGATCGCAGCATGAAGGCGCGCCTTTGCAGGGGTCACGCCAGGTGCGGTGAAGAGGCGCGAAGAGCGCGCACCTGGCCGCGATGCCCGGGCCGGGCACAAGGTGGCACGTCGCCGGCGCCCTTCGCGGCGCGCGTGACTGGAGCCGGCGGTTCACGAACGGCGCCCCGGGATCGTGACCGCGCGTTGTCGTCGGGAGTCTGCGTGTCGCCCTCCGTCGTGGTGCGCCTCTTGCTATCGTCGCCGCCATGCGACGCCTGCCCGCCACCTTGTTGATCGCGCTGGCGGCCGGCGCCGGCGGTTGCAAGCACGCGAAGCCGACGGAGCTGGTGGTCGGTGTGCAGAGCGATCCGATGGGCGGGCTGGTCGGCGCGCTGCACGTGATCGTGAAGGTCGCCGGGCAGGTGGTGGACGACGAGATGATCAAGCCGCCGCACGGGTCGAAGGTGGGCTTCCCCCAGCCGTGGGAGAGGAAGCTGACCGCGCCGCCGGGGTCGGGCCCGAGCTCGACCCCTCAGGTGGAGCTGCAGGTCGACGCGCTCGCCGATCCGAGCAGCCCGGTGCCGCTGCTGACGCGGCGCGCCTCGACGCACTTCGTCCCCGAGAGCGAGAAGCTCCTGCGCACGCAGCTCGAGGCGCGCTGCGTGGTCTACCCGGTGGTGCCGCGCGGCGCGAGCAAGGTGCCGGGGCCGATCAGCGGCCCGTCGTGCACCGCGCCGGCCACCTGCATCCAGGGGATCTGCCAGTCGCCCATCGTGCCGCCGGCGGCGCTGGAGACCTACGCGACCAACTGGCCGACCAACGCGCCCGACCGCTGCAAGCCGAAGGACGGCGGCGCACCGGTGCTGCAGATCGGGACCGGGCAGTCGTACTACCGCCCCTTCCTGCCGGATCAGACGCTGCAGGCGGAGGCCGGTCCGCAAGGTGGACACCACATCTGGATCGCGACGCGCATGAAGAACCTGAAGCAGGCTGGCTCGACGACGAAGATCAGCGGGGTGCAGCCGGGGACCGGCCTGTCCATCCCGCCCACCACGCTGGCCTTCGGCTACGCACCCGACGAGGGGGGGTACTGCAAATTGTACGGAATTCGCTACCAGCTGGACAACGAGGGGATCGACTACAAGCCGTTCCTCGGCAAGCCGCTCGACGTGACGGTCACGGTGACCGACGCCTCGGGGGCGAGCGCCACGACGACCTCGCGGGTGAACATCGCGCCCACACTGGTGAACCCGTGAAGGTCGCGCGCGCCTGGCTGGTTCTCCTCGCTCTTCTTCCGCTCGGCATGCCGGCGGTGGCCGCGCTCGGGGGATGTCGCGCGCACGACGCGCCGTCGGCGGCGACCACGGCGAACGAACCTTCGTGGCACCTCCTGGCGAGCGAGCTGCCCGCGGCGCTCCTGTCGGTGAGCGCACGGAGCGCGCACGACGTGTACGCCGTCGGCGCGGACAAGGGGAAGGGGCCGGTGGTCCTGCACTACGACGGGACGCGCTGGTCGGCGCTCGCCACCGGGACGACGGGAGATCTCTGGTGGGTGCAGGCGCAGGCGAAGGGCCCGGTGCTGCTCTCCGGCGCCAGCGGCACGGTGCTGCGCTACGACGGGAAGAATTTCGAGCGGCTGCTCACGCCGGCGCTGGCCAAGCAGACGGTCTACGGCGTGTGGGGGACGAGCGGCGAGGACTTCTACGCCGTCGGCAGCGCTGGCGGGCGCGACGGGTTCGTCTGGCACCACCACGACGGGCGCTTCGAGGTGGAGTCGATCCCGCTCGACGTCCCGCGCGCCGCCGGGGGCGAGGTGCCCGGCTTCTTCAAGGTCTGGGGGAGCCGCGACGAGGTGTGGGTGGTCGGCGCCGCGGGCACCGTGCTTCATCGCCGCGGGAGCGCGCCCTTCACCGTGGTGAAGAGCGGGACGACCGCCACGCTGTTCACCGTCAGCGGCAACGAAGATCGCGTGGTCATCGTTGGCGGCTCGGGCAACGGCGTCGTGCTCGCCGGATCGTTCTCCGGCGGGCTGCACGACGAATCGCCCCCCGGCGCCGGGCTCTTCCAGGGAGTCTCCGCCAGCGCCGAGGCCGGCACGGGCCGCATGGTCGACTGGATCAGCGGCGAGCGCGGAGCCATCTACACGCGCGGACGGCGCGAGGGCTCCAAGGATCCCGAGGCGTTCGGGCCGGTGGAGCACGGGCTCGCCTTGCCGCCGGGGACGTCGCTCCACGCGATCTTCCGCGACGGCGACGGCGGCGTCTGGGCGGTGGGGGGCGACGTGCTCACGCCGGCGCTCGACCAAGGGATGCTCCTGCACCTCGACGGCGCGACCGACGGTTCCCAGGCGACGCCCGTGCCGCCGGTGACGCTCGACGGGGCCGACGAGGAGCGGGTGAGCGCGGTCGTGCCGGTCGCGCCGATCGGAACCGATGGCGGGAAGCCGGCGGTCTGCCCCGCCGAGGTGATCGCGGCCGGCAAGGATCGCTCGGTCGCCCGCCGCTGGGACGAGCAGGCGCTCGCCGCCGTCCGGCTCGATCTGCCGCGGCCGACCGTGCACGCGCGCAACCTGTTCCACCTCTCGGCGGCCATGTGGGATGCGTGGAACGCCTACGGCGACGTCGGAGCCGGCGGTCGGCCGCGCGCTCGCGGCGTGTACGTGGACGAGCACCACGGCGCGCCCGACGGCAACGTGGAGTACGCACGGCGCACGGCCATCAGCTACGCGGCGTATCGCCTCCTCGGTCGTCGCTACGAGCACTCGCCGGGCGCGGCGACGACGGCGGCGTGTCTGAAGGCGGTGATGATCGACCTCGGCTACGCGCCGGAGGACGAGCACGTGAACGGGGACGATCCCATCGCCTTCGGCAACCGCGTGGCCTCCACCATCCTCGCCAAGACGGTCGACGACGGGTCCAACGAGATGAACGACTGCAACGACCCGACCGAGTTCAAGTCGGAGAACGCGCCGCTCGTCTACGACCAGCCGGGCTCCACGCTGGCCGCGCCGGATCTGTGGCAGCCGCTCAACCTGTCGGTCGCTGCCACGCAGAACGGCATCGTCCTGCCCGCCGGTGTTCAATCGTACATCGGCTCGCACTGGGGGGACGTGGCGCCGTTCGCGCGCGGGGCGAGCTCGCCGCGATCGACCTGGGGCGAGGCCGGCCCCGCGCCCACCGTCGGCCCGGCG
>JAMFST010000771.1 GCA_026225435.1 Labilithrix luteola | reverse complement strand
GAGAAGTACCGCGGCATCGCCCAGGGGCTGGCCAAGGACCCCGGGCTCCTCAAGCGGAAGGACGACGAGGATCAGCGCACCCGCGCCTGGGCCGCGCAGCCGGGGCACGAGATGTACAAGACCGGCATCGACAAGCTCGACAAGATCCAGGCGGAGCTGTTCAAGCGCGCGCCGGAGGACTTCGCGCGCAACAACGCCTTCAACGGCTCGCGCCTCCTGGCGACGGCCATCGGGCTGACCCGCTGGGCCGAGGAGCGCGGGAAGAAGGACGAAGCGCGCAAGCCGGGCTACCAGGATCGCGACATGCCGCGCGCCGTCGCCGGGCAGAAGCAGTTCGCCAAGAGCTACGACCGCGCGCTCGACCGCGACGCCTTCCACCTCGTGCTGGTGCGCGCGCTCAAGCTGCCGGAGAAGGAGCGCCCCTGGCTGGGCACGCTCCTCGGCGCCAGCGGGAAGAAGATCGACGAGGCGCTCATCGACCAGACGCTGACCGCCTGGTACGGCGCCGCGTCGATCGAGGAGGAGAAGCTGCGCCTCGAGCTACTGCAGAAGGGGACCCCGGCGGAGCTGCGCGCGTCGAAGGATCCGTTCGTGCGCGCGGCGCAGCGTCTGTGGCCGACGGTGAAGGCCGAGGAGAAGCGCGACGACGCCCGCACCGGAGAGTTGATGCTCGTCTCGCCGCTGTACATCGAGGCGATGCGCCAGATGCTCGGTGGCGTGCTGGCTCCCGACGCCAACTCCACCTTGCGCATCACCTACGGCACCATCAAGTCGCTGACCCCCGAGGCGACGACGCGGGCCGACGGCCCCTTCACCGTCGCCTCCCAGCTCCTCGCCAAGGACACCGGCAAGGAGCCGTTCAACTCCCCGGCCGCGCACCTGGCCGCGCTGCGGGCGAGGAAGTTCGGCGACTACGCCGATCCGGCGCTCGGGGGTGAGCTGCCGATCAACTTCGAGTCGGACCTCGACATCACCGGCGGCAACTCCGGCTCGCCGACGTTCAACGCCAAGGGGGAGCTCGTGGGCCTGGCCTTCGACGGCAACCACGAGGGGCTCGCCTCCGACGTGGTGTTCAACGGCAAGACCACGCGCACCATCACCGTCGACGCGCGCTACATGGTCTGGACGATGGACGCGGTGGACCACGCCCACCGCCTGCTGCGCGAGATGGGGCTCACGCCGAAGTTTTCGGAGTGATCCTCTCGAGAGCAGCGATCGCCGCCGGCGGAAGCGTGAGCGAGCTGGCGGCGAGGTTCTCCTTGAAGTGGGCGACCGAGGACGTGCCCGGGATGAGCAGGACGTTCGGCGCGCGCTGCAGCAGCCAGGCGAGCGCCACCTGCATCGAGGTCGCGCCGAGCTCCTTGGCCACGCCGTCGAGCGCGGACGACTGCAGCGGCGAGAAGCCGCCGAGCGGGAAGTAAGGGACGAAGGCGATGCCGTCCTCGGCGAGATCGTCGACGAGCGCGTCGTCGGTGCGGTTGGCCAGGTTGTACAGGTTCTGCACGCAGACGATGGGGGCCAGGGCGCGCGCCTCGGCCACCTGCTCGGCGGTCACGGTGGACAGGCCGATGTGCCGCACGAGCCCCTTCTTCTGCAGCTCGATGAGCACGGAGAGTGGCGCCTTCACCGACTCGTCGTTGGGGCCGTGGGCATCGCCCAGGCGGAGGTTCACCACGTCGAGCGTCTCGAGACCGAGGTTCGTGAGGTTGTCGTGCACGGCGCGGGTGAGATCGTCGGCGCTCTTCGCCGGGAACCACGACTTGTCCTCGCCGCGGGCGAAGCCGATCTTCGTCACGACGGTGAGGCCCTTGTACGGGTGGAGCGCCTGTTTGAGCACCCGGTTGGTGGTGTGCGGGCCGTAGAAGTCGCTGGTGTCGAAGTGATTCACGCCCGCCTCGGCCGCGGCGCGGAGCACGGCGACAGCCGCCTCGGGATCCTTCGGCGGCCCCCACACGCCCGGCCCGGCCAGCTGCATGCAGCCGTACCCCATGCGGTTTAGCTCGATGGTGGTGCCAGGGAGCGTGAAGGACTTCGCGATGGTCTTGGACATGGGGAGAAAGCTAGCCCTCCCCACTGGATCGACCAGCGAATAGGATGGATGAAACCCATGAACGAGCCTTATGGATCGAGCGCGCGCGATCTCGACCTCAACCTCTTCCGCGTGCTCCTCGCCGTGGCCGACACCGGCTCGGTGACCGGCGCCGCGGCGAAGCTCTATCTCACCCAGCCGGCGATCAGCGCGGCGCTCGGGCGCCTCAAGATCGCGCTCGGGGCGCCGGTCGTCGCGCCGCACGGGCGGGGGATCGTCCTCACCGAGCGCGGCGCGCAGATCGTCGCCGAGGTGCGTCCGCTGCTCGACGGGATCGTCCGGCTGGCGCTGGCGCCGCCGCGCTTCGATCCGAAGACGAGCGAGCGCGTGGTGCGCCTGGGCATGGCCGACGCCTCGGACGAGTGGCTGCTCCCTCCGCTCTTGCGGCTCCTGGCGCGCGAGGCGCCGCGCATGCGCCTGGTCTGCGTGCCCATCCAGTTTCGCACCGTCGCCGAGGCGCTGGCGACCCGGCGCATCGAGCTGGCGGTCACCGTGGCCGACGATCTGCCGCGCACCATCGCCCGCCGCCCGCTCTTTCGCGGCAAGTTCGCCGTCCTCTTCGACCCGCGCTTCGTCCGCCTGGGCGCGCGCCCCACCGAGCGCGCCTACCTCGCGCAGCAGCACGTCATCGTCTCGTACAACGGCGACCTGCGCGGCACGGTCGAGGACAACATGGGGCGCGAGCGCGACGTGCGCTGCTCGGTGGCCAGCTTCGGGAGCGTCGGCGCCATCGTCGACGGGAGCCACCTGGTGGCGACGATCCCCGGCATCGTCGCGCGGCAGATCGTCAAGCAGCGCCCGCACCTGCGAATGGCGCCGCTCCCCCTCCCGCACGTCGCCGGCGGGATGGACCTGATGTGGCCGATCGCGCTCGAGGCGGACGACGCCGGCCGCTTCGTCCGCGATAGCCTGCTCGAGGTCGCCCGGGAGCTCGGAGGCGGCTCAGCCCTTCCGCGAGCTTGACTCCGCGGGCAACCCGCCGGAAACGTCGCACCTCGCGCGAGGCTCCTTGACGACCGAGACCACAGCCGACAGCACAGCCGCCGACACCGGTGCAGGGCCGCCGTCCGAGACGAGCGCCGACGCGCTCGCGGGGAAGGACAAGCGGTTCGCTCTGCTGCTCGGCGTCCCCAGCTTCGCGCTCGCCCTCGCTCTGGCGGTCCTGTCGACCTACCTGCCGGTGCTGGCGCGTCGCTTCACCTCGTCGACCGCGATCATCGGCACGCTCGTCGGTGGCGAGGGGCTCATCGCCGTGCTTCTGCCGGTGTGGATCGGCCGGCTGTCGGATCACACGCAGACGCGCCTGGGGCCGCGGCTCCCCTTCATGCTGGTGGCGGCACCGCTCGCGGCGACGGCCATCGGGCTGATGCCCTTCGCGCCGTCCCTCTGGGTGATGGCCATCGAGGTGTTCGTCTTCTACCTCGCCTACTTCTCCTATTTCTCCCCCTACCGCGCGCTCTACCCGGACCTCGTCTCCGAACGGGCCAGCGCGCGCGCGCAGGGGATCCAGGGCGTCTTCAACGGCGCCGGGCTGGGCGTGGCGCTCGTCGGCGGCGGCTTCCTCCTCGCTGCCTGGCGGCCGCTCCCCTACCTGCTCGCGGGGACCTGCCTGCTCGCCGCCACCGGCATCGTGTACATCG
>JAMFST010000770.1 GCA_026225435.1 Labilithrix luteola | reverse complement strand
TCGTGCCCCATGCCGGCGACGATCAGCAGCCGCGCATCCTTGATGCGACGAGCGAGCGCCCGGGCGCCGCGCAGGGGGAGCAGCGGATCGACCGAGCCGTGGATGACCACCGTGGGGATGCGGATCTCCTTGAGGCGGGTGAGGCGGCTCTTGGCGCTGACGAGGATGGCGGCGAACTGGCGGGCCATGCCGGGGCGCGAGGGGCGGGCGGTCAGCTGGTCCTCGACGAAGGCCGCGATGCGCGCCTCCTCGAAGGGGCGGTCTCCACCGAGCAGGCGCAGGACGTCGGTGAAGTGCTTGATCTGCCCCTCGCGATCGAGCGGCGGCACGCGCAGGAGCACACGCAGGGCGGAGAGCTTGGCGAACGAGTAACGACGGCCGCCCGGGCTCGACATGATGATGCCGGCCGACACTAGCGCGGACGGCGAGCGCAGCGCCAGCAGCTGCACGATCATCCCGCCCATGCTGGCGCCGACCGCGTGGAAGCGGGGGAAGCCGAGCGCCTCCATCAGCCCGAGCGCGTCGTCGGCCATCGCGTCGAGGTCGTAGGGGACCGGCTTCGTCTTGAGGCCGAGGATCGAGCGGCCGAGCATGGCCTTCACGTCGGGGGCGCCGAGCGCCTCGTAGCGGGTGGAGTCGCCGCTGTCGCGGTTGTCCATCCGTACGACGGTGAAGCCCTGGTCGACGAAGCGCTGGCAGAAGTCGTCCGGCCAGCGGCGGCGGCCGAGAGTGAAGCCGGGGATGAAGAGGATCGCCGGGTGCGCGGGGGGCGCCGGCTCCGCACTGGCGACGCTGCCTCCCCCCGGTTCGAAGCGGTCGTAGCCGATGACCCGGGACGGCTTGCCGTCGCTCGCGGGCAGAAGGACCAGCGCCATCAGCGATTCAGCCGGCGCGAGGCGGCGAGGAAGATGCGCTGGTAGGTCGACGGCACGATGCGCTGCACCAGCTCGGCCATCTTGGCGTCGCGCCCGACGAGCACGCGGCGCTCGTTCTTCTGCACGGCGTGGAGGATGATCGCCGCGGCGTCGGCGGGCGGCATCGTCAGCAGCTTCTCGAAGCGCTCGGCGGTGGTCACCGGATCGAGCCCGATGCTGCGGAGGCTGTCGTTGCTGCGCGCGGCCTTGCTGATGTTGGTGCGGATGCCGCCCGGATGAACGCAGGTGGCGCTCACCTTGATGCCCTCCTTGGCGCTCTGGATGTCGAGCTCCTGGCGCAGCGACTCGGTGAAGCCGCGCACGGCGAACTTGGTGGCGTTGTAGCCGCACTGCCCGGGCACGCCGATGAGGCCGAAGAGGCTGGAGATGTTGACGACGTGGCCGTCACCGCTCGCCTTGAGCAGCGGCAGGAAGGCCTTGGTGCCGTACACCACACCCCAGAAGTTGATGCCGACGATCCATTCGAGCTCCTCGTAGGTGCTCCCTTCGACCGTGGCGGCGAGGGCGACGCCGGCGTTGTTGATGATCAGGTTGCAGCCGCCGTGCTCGCTCTTGACACTGGCGGCCCAGGACTCGACGGCGGCGCGGTCGGCCACGTCGACGACGCGGGTCGTGATGCGCCGCTCACCGGTGCTGTCCCGGGCGATGCGCCGCGCCTCCTCGGCCGTCTTCTCGACGTTGGCGGCGTTGATGTCGGAGAGGGCCAGGTGCGCTCCCTGACGGGCGAGATCCCAGGCGAGGGCCTGCCCGATTCCCGAGCCAGCACCGGTGATGGCGGCGACCTTGTCACGAAAGTTCTTCACGCGGACCAACGTACCGCGTCGACCTCGTGCTCGTCCTCCGCTTCGCGTACGGTAGCGCCATGCCCAAGCGAGAGCGGGAGATCGCGCGGGAGCTGGCGGATGCTCGCCAGCGCTTCGCTCGCTTTCCGCCCGACTTCACCTTGAAGGGGATGTTCTTCTCGCGCCTCTTGACGCTCGGCGGCGCCGACGCCCGCGCGGTCTGGCCCGAGCTGCTCGGCGCGCCGAAGCTCGGGCGCTACCTCCCCTTCTTCGACTATCCGCAGGTGGACTACTCGCGCATCGCCTTCGCCACGGCGATCTCGCGCTTTCCCAGCGTCCCCGCCGCCGAGGCGATGCGCCGTCTGGGGCGGCTCGACTACGAGACGTTCGCCACCTCCACGCTCGGCCGCGTGAAGATCGCCATGAGCGCCGACGCGGGCGCAGCTCTCGAGGCGCTCCCCGGCGATTTCCGCGCGGTGATGCGCGGTGGCTCGGTGCGCACAGAGCGCCTCTCCCCGAGCGAGTTCGAGCTCCACTTCGACGATTTCTACGGCTGGCTCGATTGCTACCCGGCAGGGCAGATCGAAGGGGTCGTCGCGCACCACGGCGTCCAGTGCGAGGTGCAGATGACGCTGCGGTCGCCGGTGTCCGGGGTGTACCGCGTGAAGTTGAACCGCGATCCGTCGGCGCCCACGCGCAAGCCGTCATCGCCGTCGTCGTCTTCTTTTTGACCGTCCGTCTCTCTGCCCTCCCTCTAGCCCTGTCGAGCCACCGCCCATGCTTCCGCGGCCCGAACGCGTCGTCGAACGTTTTCCCCTGGTGCAGGATCCGCCCTTCGAGCTGCGCGGGGTGCGCAGCTTCCTCTTCGTGCTCCCCTGCCCGGAGGGCTCGCTCGCCGCGTTGATCGCGCGGACCTTCGACTGGGCCCGCCCGGACGTGGAGGTGCGGCCGCTCGCCGGCGCCGCGATCCTGGTGGCGACCGACGTGCTCGGCGGCGCCAGCGCGGGCAACCCGCTCTTCGGCTCCTTCACCTACCGCGAGCTCACCGTGTTCGTGCCGGTGCTGCTCACCCAGGGTGGGCGCACGCGCATCGCCTTGCACGTGCCGTTCATCTACCCGAACGAGGGGCTGGCCGTCGCTTCGGGGCGCGAGGTGTACGGCTTGCCGAAGAAGCCGGCGCAGCTCGAGGTGCCGGATCCCGACTCGTTCTGGAGCGGGCGCGCAGCCATCGAGGCGAGCGTGCTCGGCGCGGCGACGTTCGAGGGCACGCCGTGGACGCAGCAGACGCTGCTCACCGTGCGCTCGCAGCCGCAGGACGTCGCGGCCACGCTGGAGGACCCCTTCCTCGACGCCATCGACGCGCACTTCGCCCGCCCCGATGGAACGGGGGCGCTCGGCAAGCTGCTCCAGCAGGATCTGGTGCAGCTCAAACAGGTGGCCGACGTGACGACCGGCGGACTGCCGCCGCGTGTCCTCTACCGCGCCGTGACCTCGGTGATCGCGCCGGTGCAGAACCTCCGCGACATCCACGTGGCCAAGGGGGAGGCCGTGACGATCGACGTGGCGCGCGTGGCCAGCGATCCGGTCGCCGAGGTGCTCGGGTTGTCGGCGCCGGTCTCACCGCTGCTCGCCGCCAGCTTCACCATGGACTTCGCCTTCGGCGACGGCACCGTGCTGCGCGAGGAGCCGAGCTCCGGCGTCATCCCGCCGCGCAAGACGCGGGTGCTCGTCCTCGGTGGCGGAATGGGCGCGCTCGCCACGGCGCACGCGCTCAGCGACACCGAAGAGCGGCGGAACAAGTACGACGTGCACGTCCTCGCCCAGGGGCACCAGCTGGGCGGCAAGGGGGCGAGCCACCGTCAGCTCGCCGTCGACGCCCGCAGCGAGGAGCACGGGCTGCACGTGCTGTTCGGGTTTTACCACAACGCGCTCAAGCTCCTGCGCGGGGTGTACAGCGAGGCGGCGCGGCCCGACGGCACCTTCCCGAAGACGTTCGAGCAGGCCTTCGCGCCGCAGTGGGATGTCGCCTTCTGCGACGGAGTGAATTCGTTCGACGCGACGTTCCCGGTGACGAAGGCGGGGCACGGCGCGGTGCCCAGATCGACCTCGGAGCGGATCGAGGTGTTCAAGAGCCTGCTCGACACCGCCACCGGCGGCTCCTTCGGGAAGATGCTCGCTGGCGGCGTCCTTCCGCTCTTCAGGAACAAGATTGCCCGCGAGGTGATGGCCTTCGCGGTGACGCTGGTGACCGGAATCGTCGCTGACATCCTCGTGGGCGGAAAGACCTGGGGTCAGCTCGACGCCATGGATTTCCGCGACTGGATGAAGAAGCACCACATCTTCGGCTTCCCCGATCTGTCGGCGACGCCGATCATGCAGGTGCCGTACGACGGCGTCTTCGCCTACGTCGGGCCCGATCAGAGCCAGCCGCGGCTGGGCGCCGGGATCGCCGCGCGCGGTCTGCTCCAGCTGGTGACCGACTACGAGATCGCCCCCTACTACGCGATGACCAGCGGCATGGCCGAGTGCGTGTTCGCGCCGCTGTACGAGGTGCTGAAGGCGCGCGGCGTGGCCATCGAGCCCTTCGCCAAGGTGAAGGAGCTGGTCATCCGCGACGGGCAGGCGGCCGCGGTGGTGTACGGGCGGCAGGCGGTGGTGAAGGCGGGGCCGACGGCGTACGTGCCGACGGTGGTGACCCAGGCTCCGGCCGGCGCCATCGCGACCTGGCCGGACGACCCGGACTTCACCCAGCTCGAGAGCCCCTGCCCGCTCGAGGGGCGAGATCCGTACTCCGACGCCGACGACGCGCAAGTCGGGCCCGATCGGCAGCTCCAGCTCGGGCGCGACTTCGACGTGGTGGTGTGCGCGCTCCCGGCGCCGGTCACCGCCTTCGTGCTGCGCGGGCACGAGGCGATCCCCGCGCTCGCGGCGATCGCGGAGATCCCCACGGTGGCCACCTTGCACCTGCAGATGTGGCTCGACCAGCCGACCCCGCAGCTCGGGTGGTCGTGGAAGTCGCTGGTGCTCGGCGGCTTCCCCCAGCCGCTCAACTCGATGCACCTGCGCGACGCCTTCCTTGGCACCGAGACGTGGCCGGACCCCGGCGCACCGAAGGGGCTCTTGTACCTGTCGGGTCCGTTCGCTGGCGGGTGGGACACCAAGTCGGAGGATCCCGCCTCGCGCGATGCAGCGGCGACGGCGGCGCGTCAGGAAGCGGTGACGTTCGTGACCAACGAGCTGGCCAAGGCGCTGCCGCAGTTCACGCCCGGTTCGCTCTTCAACGGCGATCCGGTGCCCGTGGGGAACGATCTCCTCTCGGCGCAGTACGTCCGCGGGAACATCGAGCGCTCGTCGCGCTACGTGCTGTGCATCCCCGACGGGCTGGCCGATCGACCGACGCCGGTGGTCGACCTGGTGCCCAACCTGTTCCTCGCCGGGGACTGGACGCGCAACGGGGTGGACATCCCCTGCCTCGAAGGGGCGGTCACCTCGGCGCTGCTCGCGGCGCAGGCGATCCTCGGGGAGAACCTCGGCATCCTCGCCTGACCGGCGCGTGATCGCCGCCTGATCGGGGCAAAGGGTTGCCGGCGAGCAGGCGGCGCCCTACCTTGCGGTCAATTCCATGGGATCCCATATATCTGAGATGGCGCGGACGATGGATGCGCTGCGGCGCATCGTCCAGGCGCTGCGGCTGTCCTCGCGCGACGCGGAGAAGGAGACGGGGATGAGCGGGGCGCAGCTCTTCGTCCTGCAGACGCTGGCCGCGGCCGAGGCGGGCAAGGCGGCGTCGATCGGCGAGCTGGCCGCCCGCACGCGCACCGACCAGAGCTCGGTGTCGGTGGTGGTCACGCGCCTCGAGGAGCGCGGCCTCGCCCTGCGCCGGCCGGCGGCGGCCGACGCGCGCCGGGTCGAGGTGATCCTGACGAGCAAGGGGCGCAAGATCGCCACGACCGCCGAGCCGCCGGCGCAAGCGCGGATGGTGGAGACGCTCGAGCGCCTCCCGGCCACCAAGCTCACCATCCTGCGCAGCGGGCTCGAGGATCTGGTGGCGGGGATGGGCGTCGAGCGCCAGCCCGCGCACCTGTTCTTCGAGGAGCCGGCGCCGAAGGCGGTCCGCAAGAAGGCGCGCACCACGACGGTGTCGTCGTGAAGAGCAACGCCGTGGCCCCGCGGGTCGTCGTGCAGTGTCTCCTCGCCGGGACGCTCGGCCTCGCCGCGGGTGGTATCGCGCGGCTGCTCGGGGTCGCCATCGCCTTCGTCACCAACCTCGCCTTCTTCCACCGGCTCACCGCCGCGCCGGTCTCTCCGGCCACGAACACCCTCGGCGTCTGGGTCATCGTCGTGCCGGTGATCGGCGGTCTCGTCGTCGGGTTGATGGCCCAGCACGGCTCGCAGGCCATCCGCGGCCATGGCATCCCCGAGGCGATGGAGCGTGTGCTCCTGCACGACAGCCACATCCCCGCCCGGCTCACCTGGCTCAAGCCGCTCTCGGCGGCCATCGCCATCGGCACCGGCGGCCCCTTCGGCGCCGAGGGGCCGATCATCGCCACGGGCGACGCGCTCGGATCGCTCCTCGGGCAGTTCCTCCGGGTCACCGCCGGCGAGCGCAAGACGCTCCTGGCGGCCGGCGCTGCGGCGGGGATGACCGCCACCTTCGGTACGCCGGTGGCCGCGGTGCTCCTCGCGGTGGAGCTGCTCCTCTTCGAGTACCGACCGCGCTCCTTGCTGCCGGTGATCACCGCCGCCTCGGTCGCCGGCGCGGTGCGCATAGCCCAGAGCGGGACGGCTCCCGCGTTCGCCATGCCCGCGGTCGCCGCGGCGCACGGGCCGGCGCTGGCCCTCTACGGCGCCATCGGCCTCGTCGTGGGCCTCGCCTCGGTGGGCATCACGCGCGCGCTCTACGCCATCGAGGACCGCTTCGAGCGTTTGCCGATCTCCTCGACCTGGTGGCCGGCGCTGGGCGGGCTGGTCGTCGGGGTGGTCGGCTGGATCGCGCCGCACACGCTCGGCGTCGGCTACGACAACATCGACGCGCTCATCGACGGGCGCTTGGTCGCAACCGCCGCGCTGGTGCTCGGCCTGTTCAAGCTCGTGTCCTGGTCCATCGCCCTCGGCAGCGGGACCTCCGGGGGGACGCTCGCGCCGCTCTTCACCGTCGGCGGGGCGCTCGGTGCCTTCCTCGGCAGCGTGGCCGCTCCGTTCGTGGGGAGCGACTGGGGGTTCGACCCGCGGGTGGCCGCGCTGGTCGGCATGTCGGCGATGTTCGCCGGCGCCTCGCGCGCGCTTCTCGCCTCGGTGGTCTTCGCCTTCGAGAGCACGGGACAGGCGGCGACCCTCGCGCCGCTGCTGCTCGGCGGTGCCGCGGCGTACCTCGTCTCCTCGCTGCTGATGAAGCACTCGATCATGACGGAGAAGATGGCGCGACGAGGCACGCGCGCATCGCTCGAGTACGGGGTCGACCCGCTGGCGCAGATCAGCGTGAGCGAGGCGGCGAGCGACCGGCCCATCGTGCTCGCGGCGGACGAGACGGTCGGCGCCGCGCGCGCCCGGCTGCGCGACGGTGGGGTGCGCCACCAAGGCTTTCCGGTGCTCGACTACGGCGGCGCGGGGCGAGCCGAGCTGCTCGGCGTGGTCACGCGGCGCGAGCTCGACGCGGCGTACGATGATCAGCTGGTGCGCACCGTGGCGCAGACGCCGGCGCACGTCGCGTACGTCGACGAGTCGGTGCGCGAGGCGGCCGACCGGATGATCGCGCGCGGCGTCGGCCGGCTCCCTGTCGTCACCCGCGAGGAGCCTCGGAGGGTCGTCGGGATGCTCACGCGCAGCGATCTGCTGGCGGTGCAGGCGACCGCCAACGCCAGCGACGAGGAGCGCGTGCGCCTGCGCCCCTGGCCCCTCGTCGCGCGCCCCGTCCGTCAGCCGACCTGAGATCCGGCGCCGCTCACCTCGACGCGCCACACGTCGTCCGCTTCCTCCTCGAAGCGGACCTTCGCCCCGAGGAACGCCTCGAGGATCTCCGCCTGCGTGCGCGCGTGGTCGGTGGGGCGCACCGTGCGGAACGAGCCACCCGCTCCCAGCGCCAGCGGCAGGAGCAGCTGGTCGGCGAGGTGCTCGAACACCGGCACGCCGGCAGCGAGGTAGCGCGTCACCTCGGCCGCGACGCCCGCGGCGACGTCCTCGGAGCGCACCCCGCGCTGGCCGAAGCCGACGAAGACCTCGGTGACGTGCTCGCTCTGCACCGTGGCGAGGAGAACGTTTCCCGGGCCGCGCGGGTCGATGATCGAGCGCGGACGGCAGGCCTCGCGATCCCAGCCGAGCGTCGCCGCCAGCGCGTCGAGCTCGCGCTCCGCCACCCGCCTCGGGATCTGGGAGACGATGGCCAGCGCGCGCTGCTCGACGATCGCGCCGCGCTCGAGGAGATCGAGTCGACCGAGCGATCGCGCCGGGCGCACCGTCGCCGACCACGCGCCGCCGCCCGCCGGGTAGAAGCCGTGACGACCGAACGACACGTCGACCCCCGTGTCGGCCGGCAGCATGCGCGCGAGCAGCGCGAGGAACGACGCCTCGAGGAAGTCGACCGGCGGCGCCATCGGGTTGTGCGTCCCCCCTTCGAAGCGGAGCGTCGAGGGGATGCTCGTGCCGAGGAGCAACTGGAGCAGCACCGTGTGGAAGACCCGCGTGGTGCTGCCCGCGCCGCCTAGTGCGAAGGTGTGCGCGCCGCCGGTGAGGGTGCGGGGCTGGACCACGAGCTCCGTCGAGCACATGTCCAGCCCCTGCACCTCGGCGTCGCCGATGGTCTGCGCCGCTTCGACGCAGACGAAGTGCTGCCGCAAGATCCCCGGACGCTTGCGACCCGCGCGGATGTTGGCGATGCGAAACGGGGTCTTCGTGAGGAGCGAGAGGGACAGAGCCGACCGCAAGATCTGCCCTCCCCCCTCGCCCTGCGAACCGTCGATCTGCAGCATGACGCTCCCTCTCTCTACCCCTTCACGCAGACCACTTGTCGAAGCGTGTGGACGACGTCCACCAGCTCGGCCTGCGCCTTCATCACGTCATCGATCGACTTGTACGCCGCGGGGGTCTCGTCGATCACCTCGGCGTCCTTGCGGCACTCGATCCCGCGCGTCGCCTCCTCGTGGTCCTTCACGGTGAAGAGCTTCTTCGCCTTCGTGCGGGACATCTTGCGCCCTGCGCCGTGGCTGCACGAGGAGAACGACTCCTCGTTCCCCTTTCCGCGAACGATGAACGACTTGGCCCCCATGCTGCCGGGGATGATCCCGAGGTCGCCGAAGCCGGCCTTCACCGCCCCCTTGCGGGTCACCATCACGTTCGCGCCGAAGTGCTTCTCGCGTGCGACGTAGTTGTGGTGGCAGTTCACCGCCATGTCCGTCAGCTCGAAGGGCGGCAGCTCGTTGGCGACCGCCGCGACCACCGCCTGCATCATCAGCTCGCGGTTCTTGGCCGCGAACGACTGCGCCCAGCTCACCGCCTGCCAGTAGTCGCGGAAGTGATCCGTCCCCTCGGGCAGGTAGGCCAGGTCCGCGTCGGGCAGGTTGATCTGCCAGGTGCGCATGTCCTTCTTCGCCAGCTCGATGAAGTAGCTGCCGATGCGGTTCCCCACGCCGCGCGAGCCGGAGTGGAGCATGAACCAGACGCGGTCCGACTCGTCGAGGCAGACCTCGATGAAGTGGTTCCCCGTCCCCAGCGTCCCCAGCTGGCGCGCGGTGGCGCCGTGGGCGACATGGCGGTGCTTGGCGGTCAGCTCGGTGAAGCCGGGCTCGAGCTCGGCCCACGCGGATCCGACGGACGCCGGGAGATCGTGCCACGCGCCGCGGTCGTTCGCCCCGCCGTGATCGGTGCGGCCGTGGGGGACCGCGGCCTCGATGGCGGTGCGCACCGTGTGCAGGTTGTCGGGCAGGTCGCTCGCTGCGAGGGTGGTGCGCACGGCCATCATCCCGCAGCCGATGTCCACGCCGACCGCCGCGGGGATGATCGCCTTGGTGGTGGCGATCACGCTGCCGACCGTCGCGCCGATCCCGGCGTGCACGTCGGGCATCACCGCCACCCACTTGTGGATGAACGGGAGCTGGGCGACGCGGCGGAGCTGGGCCTCCGCCTCGGCCTCGAAGGGGACGCCGACGGTCCACGCCTTGATCGGCGCGGCGCCGGTCTCGAGGGTCACGTGGCCGGTGCGGGTCGAGTCGGTGGTCATCGTCTCCAGCATGCTCGTGTTCATGCCGGACCTACCAGCACGACCGGTGCCAGGGGTCGGCCGGCGGGATCTCCCGGGGAAAACAGGAAGCCGATCATGATCGCTATTTATCCCCGAAGATACGATCTATAAATCTAGCTATGCCGACTCGCCGCAAGCTCGTCGTCCTCGGTCTGCTCGGCACCACCCTCGACGCCGGCCGCGGGCGGGGTCGCTGGGAGCGCTGGCGTCCCACCGTCTCGCTCACCCAGCACGACCATCTCCTCGTCGACCGCCTCGAGCTGCTCCACGACAAGCGCGCCAGCGGCATCGCCGACAGCGTCGTCGAGGACATCGCGCACACCTCCCCCTCCACGCAGGTGGTCCGTCACCTGTTCGAGCTGCGTGACGCGTGGGACTTCGAGGACGTCTACGCCAGCCTCCACGACTTCGCCCGCGCGTACCCCTTCGACGTCGAGCACGAGGATTACCTGGTGCACATCACCACCGGGACGCACGTGGCGCAGATCTGCCTCTTCCTCCTCACCGAGGCCCGCTACTTCCCGGCCAGGCTCCTGCAGACCTCCCCCAGCGGCACGCGCGGCGTCGGCACCTTCGCCATCATCGACCTCGATCTGTCGCGCTACGACCGCATCGCCTCGCGGGTGCGCAGCGAGCAGATCGAGGGGCAGTCGTTCCTCAAGAACGGCATCGACACGCGCAGCCCGTCGTTCAACGCGCTCATCGACAGCATCGAGCAGGTGGCGCTGGCCTCGCGCGCGCCCATCTTGCTCACCGGCCCGACCGGCGCGGGCAAGAGCCAGCTCGCGCGGCGCATCTACGAGCTGAAGAAGCTGCGGCGCACCGTCAGTGGCCCCTTCGCCGAGGTGAACTGCGCGACCGTCCGCGGCGACACCGCCATGAGCGCTCTGTTCGGGCACAGGAAGGGGGCCTTCACCGGCGCCATCGCCGACCGCGCCGGGCTGCTCGCGCGCGCGGACAAGG
>JAMFST010000769.1 GCA_026225435.1 Labilithrix luteola | reverse complement strand
GGGGGGCGGTGAATGCGACGACCGTGCGATCGGTCCAGTCGCTGGGCGGGTCGAAGGAGACGTCCTTGTCTTGGTGACGGGGCATGAGGTTCCTGGACCTGAGATGTGAGCAGACGGAGGATGGCCTCCGCGTATTCAAGCCGGCGTGCTTGAAGACACTTCGAAGGCGATGGCCATCACGGCGCTGGTCCCCACCGCGTAGGTCACGCCGAGCGGGTTCGTCATCGGGTCGCCTGGAAGCATCACGGTGGCCTGAGGTTTCGGCGACAGGTCCAGGTGATGAGGGATGCCCTTGCCGAAGAAGGTCTCGAAGGACGAGAGGCGCAGGGGGTCGCTCGTCGGGGCGGCGGTGATGATCAGCCGGGGAGAGAGGCCGGGGACGCGGCTGTCTGCCCGCGGCACGCGCAGCTCCGCGCGTACGAACCTCGGTCCCGGGAGGGTCGCGCCGTGGGTGACGAAGAAGTCGTTCTTCCCCTCCTGGTCGAGCCGAGCGTCGAGCGCACGGGCGACGGACTCGAGGGTCAAGTTGCCTTTGCCGCGAAAACGCTGGACGACGTCGAAGACCGGGGGCGGGAGCGCCGGTGCGGCGAAGCCAGACGTGTCGAAGGCGCGGGCGAAGTCGACGGCGGCGCGGGTGCCGTGGGCGATGGTGAAGGTTCGCCCTTCGACGCCGTCCGCGGACGCTGCGATCGCCGCGATCGCTTGCTCGCGGGTCATCGTCCCTTCGAGGAGACGCAGGTAGGCAGTGATCTGCGAGCCGCGCAGGCCGGGGCCACCGATGTCGGGCGCGCCGACGGCGAGCAGCTCGTCACGGATCTGGGCAGCGGCGAGCCGCGCTTCGGCGTCGCAGCGCATCAAGAACACCGCGTTGACGCGCGCGAAGTCTTCGTCGGCGTGATCCAGCCGGGGCAACGGCGCGGCGAGCGCGCGTGCGTAGGCCACGTGACGAACCAGCCGGGCGACGAAGAAGTCGCGCCGTCCCGATTCGACCGCGATGAGGTTCGTGCCCTTGCGGCAGCCAGCCTCCTTCGTCACCGAAGCGACGATGATCGCCCAGCCCGCGCGCTCGATCTCCTGGAGCATGGTGGCGAAGGAGCGAGACTGGCGGGCCAGCTTCAGTGCCGCGGGGAGGTCCACGCGAACCGCTGGCGCGGGCGACGGTCGTGGCAGATCCCACACCGTGGCCTGAAAACCCTGCGCCGCCGTCGCCGTCACCGGCCGACCGGCGCGGTCCTGGCGCGCGCCGTCGGGGGCGAAGTAGCGCGCGCGCGCTCCGCTCCCGAAGCCGCTCGGGCGCCCCGCGCTGATCTTCAGCTGCGGCCGCCCTTCGTCGTCCTTCACGATGTGTGGCGGTGGGATCGCGCGACTCATTCGGCCTCGTGAGACTATGCCGTCGACTCGTCGTTGTCGTTGAGACAAAACGCGTTACCCTCGGCGCCATGACGGTTTTGCGTCCGAAACCGCAGGACACGTCCGAGCAAGCGGGGGTCGGCCCCCTCGACTACACCTCCCTCCCCGGGCTCGAGGACGTGCTCCTCGAGGACAGCCTGGTGATCGAGATCGTGGAATCGGCGTCCTTCCTCAGCTTCACGCTGCTCGCGGCGCTGTCGCCCACCCATCCCGCCTACGAGGAGCCGTCGCCGCGGGACCGGTACTGCTTCCGCAACGCAGCCCTCACCTTCCCGAGACCGCGCAAGGTGACCTGGCAGGAGCGAACCGACCGCCGCTTCCGCGACGCCACGGGCATGGTCGACCGCGGAAACATCGACGCGCTGCTGGCCGATCCCGGCGGTTTCTACCACCTGGAAGGGGACTTCGGGGTCGTCGACGTCGTCTCCGGCGCTCCCCAGCTCGACGTGCTCGCCACGCAATCGCGTGCCAGGGCGCTGCGCACGGAGCAGCTGGCGGCGTGGATGGACGGGCGGCCCATGCCGGAGCGTGCGGAAGGTGACGAGCGGGACGAGGCCGGCGGCGGGCACCATCATGATCACGAGCACGGGCATGATCACGGGCACCCGCACCCGCACCGGCGCTGACCGATGACTCGACACACCTTCGACGAGCTCGGCTTCGATCTGCCC
>JAMFST010000768.1 GCA_026225435.1 Labilithrix luteola | reverse complement strand
GTTGCCCCCGTCGTAGACGAAGCCATGCGTCGCCGAGTCGTTGCCGCCACAGGCCGACAGGACGATCGCCAGCGATCCCCCGAGCAACGAAACCCCACCAATCATCAAGCCAAGATTGCGCGCGCGCATCACGATGCCTTTCTGCCGTCGCGCGCGGCACCGAGTGTCACTCGGCGCGGCGTGACGGTTTTCCTACCTGAAATTAACCGGAGTCACGCGCCGGCCGCAAGTTCGGCCCTGCGTCGAGGCGACGAAGTCTTGTGCCGCACTGCAGCAATCTTCTTGAGGATCTTCAGCGCGTCCCCTCGGCCGCGGCCGCGCGGAGGATCTCCGCCACCGCCTCGTAGAGCGCCTCGGGGATCTCGTCCCCGATGGACAGCTCGATCAGCGCCCGCGCCAGCGGCACGTCGCGCACGATGGGCACCCCGTAGGCCCGCGCCGCTTCCAGGATCCGCGCCGCCAGGTCCCCTTCGCCGCTCGCCACCACCACCGGCGCCGCGTCTCCCGGGTTCTCCGCGTCACCGCCAGGTGCGTAGCGGAGCGCGCAGGCCAGGTGTGTCGGGTTGACGATCACCACCGTCGCCGTCCGTACGTTGCCGATGGCCGCGCTCGCCAGCATCTCGTGGTGCGCCCGCTCGCGCGCCGCTTTCATCTGCGGATCCCCCTCGCTCTCCTTGTGCTCCCGCTTCACCTCGTCCTTCGACATGCGCAGGCGCTTCGACCAGGCGCGCTTGGTCACCACCAGGTCCACGGCCCCCAGCGCCAGCCCCACGAAGGCCACCGCGCGCAGCATCGTCCCCACCATCTCGCTCGCCAGCGGACCGGCGTAGGCCGGTTGCCCGGCGGTGCGGGCCACGTCGCCAAGGTGCCCGAGCACCGTCTTCTCGGCGATGAAGCCGACCACCCCGGCCAGGATCAGCGCCCGCAGCACGGTGAGCCCGCGCTGGGCGGAGAACAGGTTGGCGACCCCCTGGATCGGGTCGAGCCGCTCCCACTTGAGCGAGAGCCGCTGCGCCGACACCGCTCCGCCGGTCTGCACCAGCATCGCCACCGCCGAGGTCACCGCCGCCGCCAGCAGCAGGGGAGTCGTCACCGCCAGCACGTCGATCACCAGCTGCAGCGCGTCCATGCGCGTCGCTGCCGCTATCGGATCGCCGTCCGCCGCGGCCGCCAGCGCCCCGGTCGTCTCCCCCGAGATGCGCTCCACCGCGACCTTCGCTGCCCCGGGAAGGAGCGCCGCCGCCACCAGGAACCCGGCCGCCTGCGCCGCGAAGGTGCTCCCCCCGGAGTCACCTTCCTCGGCCGCCTTGCGTTGCCGCTTCGGGGTCGCCTCCTCGGTCTTGTCGCTCACCCCGCCTTCACGTCCGCCAGCGTACGTTTGGACATATGGTAAAGCTCGGCGACCAGCTCCTTCACCCCTTCGCCGGTCGCAGCCGACACCAGGCGCAGGTCGATCTTCTTCCGCTTGAACTTCGGCTTCAGCTCGGCGTACGCCTCGCGCACCTCGGGGATGTCGGCCTTGCTCATGGCCACGATGGTCGGCCGCGCCGCCAGCTCCGGATCGAACGCCTTCAGCTCCGCCTTCAGGGCGATGTAGTCGGCCATCGGATCGCGCCCCTCACCGGGGTCGAGCGTGATGAGGTGGAGGAGCGCGCGCGTCCGCTCCACGTGCTTCAAGAAGCGGATCCCGAGCCCCGCGCCTTCCGCCGCGCCGGGGATCAGCCCGGGGATGTCGGCGAGGACGAAGTTCGCGTCCACGTCGATCTGCACCACACCGAGGTGCGGAACGAGCGTGGTGAAGGGATAGTCGGCCACCTTCGGCCGCGCCTTCGACACCGCGCGGATGAACGTCGACTTGCCCGCGTTGGGGAAGCCGAGCAACCCGACGTCGGCCATCACCTTGAGCTCGAGGCGCAGCTCCTTCTCCTCGCCCGGCTCCCCCGGCTCCGCGCGTCGCGGCGCGCGGTCGAAGGAGGTCGCGAAGTGGATGTTCCCGCGCCCGCCTCGCCCGCCGTGGGCGACGACCACGTTCTCGTTGCCGACCTGCAGGTCGAACAGCAGCTTGCCCGACTCCTTCTCGAACACCTGCGTCCCGATCGGCACCCGCGCGATGAGCGGCTCGCCGGCGCGCCCGTAGCAATCGGACCCCATCCCGTGCTGCCCGTGCTTGGCCTTGAGCGTGTGCGCGTACGTCAGATCGAGGAG
Source organism: Labilithrix luteola (assembly GCA_026225435.1). Classification (GTDB taxonomy): domain Bacteria; phylum Myxococcota_A; class Polyangia; order Polyangiales; family Polyangiaceae; genus JAMFST01. Next base: position 332 of record JAMFST010000768.1, on the reverse strand, counting down.
CGTCGAGATCCCCGGATCGGTCTGGAACACGATGTCCCCGCCACGCCCGCCGTCGCCGCCCGCGGGACCTCCGTGCGGGAGGTACTTCTCGCGTCGCATGGCCATCGAGCCGTTGCCGCCGTTGCCGGCGATGACCTTCACTTCACAGGAATCTACGAACTTCACGGGGCGTCCGTAGCACAGAGTAGGCCTGGCGGAACCTGAGGGCGCTGTCTGTTCGCCGACGGTCGCTCTCGGGGATGGGGCGAGCACGGGCTCCGGCGATGCGCCGCGCCGGTGGCTGTCTTCGGGGGCGCTCGCCGGCGCCCGTGCTCGCCCCCACCCCGACCCGC
>JAMFST010000767.1 GCA_026225435.1 Labilithrix luteola | reverse complement strand
TCGATCACCTGCGGCTCGTGCCAGAACCCGAGGTGGGTGTAGCGGCCGGACACCACGCAGGCGTCGTAGTTGGCGAACTTGTCGGCCAGCCAGCCGATCTTGTTCCAGTTCATGATGCCGTCCCAGAAGAGGCGGTACTTCTCCTGCGGCACGGCGCCGATTCCCTGGTCGACGCGCCCCTGGATCTCGGCCTTCTTCGTCTCGAAGTAGTCGACGATGCGCTGATCTCCCGGGAGGAAGTTCACCGGGGCGATGCTGTTGGTCCACTCGAAGAAGCTGGCCGGCGACGGCTTGGTCTTGCACAGGTGCATCGCCTCGAGGCGCACCTCGGCGGCCTTCTTGGTGAAGCCCATGATCTCGCGCAGGCGGTCATGGTCGTAGGGCTTGCCGGTGACCCCTTCGATGAAGGTGATGCACTCCTTCAGCTGCTTCACGAGGAAGTCCACCGACTCGCGGAACTCCGGGCCGCTCATGTACTTCGCCGACGGCTTGTTCCCCCAGATCCAGGGGAGCGAGATGTTGAAGATGGGGACCCGCTTGCCGAAGGTCCGGTAGATCATGTCGTCCCACTGCTGCCCGGTGCTGCAGAAGGGGTACGCGCTGATGATCATGTCGGGCGGCGGGATGCGCTGGGCGAGCCGCTTGCGCACTTCGCCGTCGGCCGGAAGATTGGACACCTCCTCCGGCGTCGAGCGCTGCGTGAGCACGCTGCAGCCGATGTGCGTGCGCGCGTAGGAGCAGAGCTCGCGGTCGTAGCCGGCTTCTTCCGCGGCCTGCTGCGCCGGGCCCTCCTCGTTGCGCGCCGCGAGCAGCGCGGCCATCGCCTCGCCGTGGCACCAGGCGATGTCGGCGGCCTGGAGGATGGGGTTCATCTGGATCCCCTCGTACCAGCAGACCAGCTTCCCCTCCTCGGGCGCGCGGAAGAGATCTTCCCAGTACTCCGTCACCATCTTGTTATTCAGCTTGGTGGTCTGGAGGCGATTGGCGCGCTTCTTCAACGGTGCGCCCGACGGGGTGACGAGGTTGGTCATCGTGCTTCTCCAGAGGTCATGAGGGAGCGGGGATTCGGAGCAGGAGCCGCCGCCGTCGCGCTGGGGGCGGAGGCGGGCAACGGCGGAAGCGGCAGGCCGTCGCGCTTGGCGTCGAGGCGGCGCTGGATCATCTCGACGAAGGACTCGACGCGCACGCTCATGTGACCGCCGTTTCCGCCCGCCATCGTCTCGTGCTCGGTCTCGAGCAGGAGGTGCGGGAAGCCGTTTGCCTCGAAGGTCTTCTTGATGCGCGGGTAGTAGAAGTAGTGCGGCTCGCAGAACTTCGCTAGGAGCACGATGAGCCCCTCGGCGCCGGCTTCCTGCACCTTGTCGAGCAGCCAGCCGTCCCAGTCGATCTTCGGATCGAGCCGCGTGGGGCAGGGGACGATGGTGTTGCGCCCGAGATACCAGCGGGTGAGCGCCTTGACCGGGTCGCCGGTCTCGTCGGCGTCGAGGGAGACGTAGCGACTGCCGTGGTAGAGATCGTCGTCGACGACCACTGCGCCGGCGTCCTCGATCATCTTGAGGACTTCGAGCTTCGGCGCCTGGCACAAATGTCCGGACAGGTACACCGGCACTCCGCGGCCGCGGCCACCGGTGCGCCCCTCCTTCACCGCGCTGACGAGCGCGCGGAGAAGCGCCGTGTGCTCCTCCTTGTCCATCACCATGCTCGACTTGATGACGTGCTGCATCTCGAGCGACGTGAGACGCACCGCGCCGTTGCGGCGCAGATCGTAGAGCTCGCGGATCAGCTGCCGGTTCTCGTTGAAGGCGACGATGGCGGCGCGCAGGTCGTCCTCGCTGATGGAGACGCCGAGCTCCTCCTCGACGCCCTCGATGCAGCGGCGGAGCGAGCGCTCGGCGTTCTCCGCCGACCAGTTGTCCT
>JAMFST010000080.1 GCA_026225435.1 Labilithrix luteola | reverse complement strand
GGCAGGCGCGGCAGCGCTTGGGCGGGGTGAGGTTGCGCTCGCGGTAGAACGCCTGCTCGGTGTCGCGGAAGGGAAAGGTGTCGCCGCAGTCGCTGCAGCTGATTTCTTGGTCGGCCATGGGTCTCCTCCGCGCCTGGATATGCTTGTCGATGCCCGTGTGTTGCAATCGTCGGGCTCTACGGGTGATGCGGCGGGGAAACGAGCATTGCACCGCATTGCCGCCCCGGCCGCAAGCGCACGCTTTGACATCGCGACCGGTCCACGCGAAGACGATGCGTCGTAAGCTTTCGTTTTCCCCTGTCACCGCCCACGCTCGTGTCTCAGTCGCCACCGCTCTCGCCGTCCGCGTCGCCTGCATCCGCTGCCTCTGCGCGCGCTCTGCGTCTGGGTGAAGAGGACTTCGCCGCGCCCGGGGACGTGGGGAGCTCCTACCTCTTCGAGCGCCTGCTCGGCTGGGGCGTGGCGCTCGGGGTGCGACTTCGCGCGAACGGCGTTCGCCTCGAGCTGGGGGCGCCGCCGCCGGACGACGATGGGCGGCAGCTGTTCTTCGTGCGGGCGAAGCCTCGTCCGGCTCCGGGCAGCTCGGGGCAGGCGGGCGGCTCGCGCAACGAGATCCACAAGGCGCGGCCGGCCGGCGTCGCCTACCTGAGCTTTCGTCTTGGCGAGGACGCGGTGGAGGTGGCCTTCGTCCTTCCGGCGAAGGCGCGCGCCGAGCGGGCCCACCTCGAGCGCCTGCTGCTGGAGAAGCCGCGCGTGGTCGCCGACGCGCTCGATGCTTTGCCGCTCCCCTTCGTCCTCGGCGCCGCCGAGCCGAGCCGCGAGCCGCGTCGGCCCGTGCAGAAGGTCGACCGGGCGGCCCTCCTCGCGCTGCTCCACGCCGGGCAGACGCTGTGGGTGGGCTGGACGGTCCCGCGCGCTGCCGCCCTCGAGCACGTGGCGACGGTCGGCGGGGAGCTCGAGGCCGCGATGCTCGCGCTCGGCGAGCTGTTCCGCCAGCTCGCCTGGCTGCAACGGGTGGCCCCCGCCTCGGCTGCGGTCGACAAGCCGCGCGGCCGCCATCGCGAGGATCGCGCTCCGCGCGAAGCCGAAGCTGCCGTGCCGGAGGACGCCGCCGACGACGACGGCGACGTTCGCGCGGCACCGCTCACCGCGGATGACCGCCTCGCGCTGCTCCGCGGTGCCCGAGCCGCCGCTCGGCCCGATGCGCGCGCCTCGCTCCGCCTGCGCAGCTCGGCGGGAAATCGACCGGTTCGCTCCAGCATCAAGGCCGCCACGGCCACGAGCGGAGCCGCCGCGGCGCACGCGTCCGCCGGCGCGCGTCGTCGCAGCCATCCGCCGACGGCGTCGGGAGCCGGCGGAGCCGTCGACGCCCCCCCGAGCTTCGATCGTGGCGCCGAGGTAGAGGTGCTCGCGGGCCCGTTCACCGGCCGCATCGGCGTGGTGCAGGAGATCGACGGAAAGGGGGCCGCCCGCGTCCTCTTCGGCTTGCTCGCCACCCGAGTGGCCACCAAGGACCTGGCGCTTTCGGGTAGAGATGCCGCGCGACCGTCTCTCGGATCGTCGCATCGGAAGGGCCGTTAGCTCATGACCACTGCTCCGAGCCCGCCGGCGACGGCTCGCTCTCTCTCGTCCGACGACGGATCGACGACTCTCGGCGCCCAGTTCCGCAGCCAGATGCCGGCGTACGTCCGCGGCAGCATCGTGCTGGCGCTGTTCCAGCTGTCGATGAACCGCATCGACTGGATGGGCAAGCGCGCCGTCGATCTCCTCTTCGGCGACACCCCCGAGGCGGCCGCCCGCCCCGCGCTGATGATGCTGCTGCTCGCGGTGGTGGCCTTCGTCACCCGCATCTCCAGCCGCTGGTTCATCTTCAACGCTGGCCGCGACGTCGAGTACGACCTGCGCGCGCGCCTGCTCGCCCACCTGCACAAGCTGGGGGCCGCCTTCTACCGGAAGATGAGCGCCGGCGAGATCATGAGCCGCGCGAGCGGTGATCTCCTCCAGGTGCGCCTGCTCCTCGGCTTCGGCGTCCTCAACCTGGTCAACGTCATCTTCGCCTTCGTCAGCGCGCTGCAGGTGATGTCGCGCATCTCGCTGAAGCTGACCCTCGCCTCGCTGATCACCTTCCCCATCCTGCTGGTCATCACCCGCAGCTTCTCCAAGATGATGTTCAGCAAGACGCGCTCGAACCAGGAGACGCTCGGCCGTCTGTCGGACATGCTCCAGGGGAACCTCGCCGGCGTGCGCGTGGTGCGCAGCTTCGCCCTCGAGGGGCGTGAGCTCGCGCGCTTCCGGGTCGCCAACTCGGCCTACGTCGAGGCCAGCCTGGGGCTCGCCCGGGTGCGCGGCCTCATGCAGCCGATCGTCGCCACCACCAGCGCCGCCGGCGTCCTCATCTTCTTCTGGTACGGCGGCTCCATGCTGCTCGCCGGCCCGGAGAACGGCGGTCTGAGCGCCGGCGACTTCTTCGCCTTCTGGTCGGCGCTGCTGCGCATGACCTGGCCGATCATCGCGCTCGGCTTCTCCATCTCCATCGTCCAGCGCGGGCGCGCCGGCTACATCCGCTTGAAGGAGATCTTCGACGCGGTGCCCGAGGTGGTGGACGGCCCCGAGCCGGCGCCCGCCTCGATCGCCGGCGCGCTCTCGGTGCGCAAGCTGTCGTTCAATTACGGCAACAAGCGGGCGCTCGACGCCGTCGACCTCGAGCTGCCGGCGGGGCGCTCGCTGGCCATCATGGGGCGCACCGGCTCGGGAAAGACGACCCTCGCGCTCCTCCTTGCGCGCCTCTTGCCGACGCCGCGGGGGTCGGTCTTCGTCGACGACAAAGATGTCTGTAGCTTGCCGGTCGCGGCCGTACGGGCTGCGATCGGCTACGCCCAGCAAGACGCCTTCCTCTTCTCCACCACGGTCTCGCGCAACATCGGCTTTGCGCTCGAGAACCCGGACGACGAGATGGATCGCATCCGCGCCGCCGCCAGCGAGGCGCAGGTGCTCGAGGAGGCCATGGCCTTGCCCGAGCAGTTCGACACCGTGGTCGGCGAGCGCGGCGTGCAGCTGTCCGGAGGGCAGAAGCAGCGCATCGCCCTGGCCCGCGCGCTCGTGTGGGAGCCGAAGATCCTCGTCCTCGACGATCCGCTCTCCGCCGTCGACGCCAAGACCGAGCGCGCCATCCTCGACGCCATCGACCGGCAGTCCGACCTGCGCACCGTGGTGCTGGTGACCCATCGCGTGGCCGCGGCGGCGCGTTGTGACGAGGTCGTGGTGCTCGACGAGGGGAAGGTGGTCGAGCGCGGCACCCACGCGCAGCTGGTGAAGGCCGGCGGCATCTACGCCGACTTCGCCGAAGAGCAGGCCATGCAGTCGGAGCTCGCGGAGCTGTGAGCACCAACTTCCGCCAGCCGTTTCGCAGCAAGGCGCGGATGCCGGCGCCGAGCCGTCCGGAGATCAGCTCCGCCCGCGCGCGCGCGGAGAACAAGCTGCGCGCCTTCCACGAGGAGGACGCGGTCACCAAGACCTACGACGGCAGCCTGCTGCTCCGCCTGTGGCCGTTCCTCCGCCCGCACTCCACCTTCGTCGCCTTCTCCCTGGTCACGCTGCTGGTCGTGGCGACGATCAACCTGGTGCGCCCGGTGCTCATGGGCGACGTGGTGCGCCAGGCGACCGAGCGCGATCACGCCGGCCTCCTCCGCGACGGCGCGCTGCTCGCCGGGCTGGTCGTCGTCCTCCAGCTGCTGACGTTCATTCAATTGTACATGATGCAGCTGGCCGGTGCCCGGACCATGGGCGACCTGCGGGAGAAGATCTTCGTCTTCCTCCAGTCGCTGCAGCTGCGCTACTTCGACCGCACCCCGGTGGGGCGCCTGGTGACGCGCGCCACCAACGACGTCGACGCGGTGGGGGAGCTCTTCGCCAGCGGCGTGCTCAACGCTCTCGGGGACTGCGTCTCGCTGATCGGCATCGTCGTCATGATGCTCATCCTCGACTGGCGTCTGTCGCTCATCGCCTTCGCCGCGCTCCCGGTCGTCGGCCTGGTGGTGCGCTTCGTCCGCAAGCGCTCGCGCCTCGCTTACCGCGACATCCGCCTGAAGACTGCGCGCCTCAACGCCTTCCTCAACGAGCAGGTGCAGGGGATCGCCGTCGTGCAGGCCTATGCCCGCGAGGTCGCCATGGCGACCGAGTTCGACGAGATCAACGAGTCGTACCGCGACGCCAACAAGCGCTCGATCCTCTACGAGGCGATCCTCGACGCCTCCATCGAGATGGTCGGCACCGTCTGCATCGCCAGCGTCCTCTGGTACGCCGGCTTCCGCCGCATCGGCGACCACCCGGTGACCTTCCCGCTGGTGGTCACCTTCACCCAGTACATCAAGCAGTTCTTCGAGCCGGTGAGCCTGCTGGCGCAGCGCTACACCATCCTGCAGTCCGCGATGAGCGGCGCCGAGCGCATCTTCAAGCTGTTCGACGAGGCGGAGGTCGATCCGCCGCGCCGCGCCGATGCCGACTGCG
>JAMFST010000766.1 GCA_026225435.1 Labilithrix luteola | reverse complement strand
GGGGACGAACATGAGCAACGATGAGAAGACTCCGCCGCTCGAGATCAATCCGACCCTCGAGGTGTCGGTCTCCATCGGATGGCGGCAGCGTGGCGGCGAGCGCAAGACGATGTTGATCCCGGCCGACGATCCGGAGCTGCTCCGCTTCATCGTGTCGCTGACCAATGTGGAAGATGGCGGCGCGACCATGAACATCTCTCCTGGCCTCGGCGAGAGGTTACGGCGCGAGCATCTTCTGGTCGCCGAGGACGATGTTCCCCAGGATCCCGAGCTGGTCACCGATCTGCCCGACGAGCTTCCGGCGCTCTTTCCGCGCGCAGCGCGCGAACGCCAGCCGGTCGCCGGACCGCTGATCATGAATCCGGAGTGCCATCTGCAGTCGGGGCACGAGCTCCCCGCAGCGCTGACCGGACGCGTCGAGGGGGCGGAGGTCTTTGCCTCCGGCTTTCCGCGACTCTGGGTCGATGACCCGGGCCTGCGCGTTCTCGCCATGTACGGACTCGCCTCGTCCACGGGAGAAGCGGCTCTCGCGCTCCTTGCCGGCAGAGCGGATCCGGCGCAGCTTCCTGCTGCGACCCAGCAGATCCTCCAGGCGGCCGCCATCCTCGTTCCGCCGGATCACGTCGCGGCGCGCGTGCGTGCGTGCGACGAGCTGATCGAGCAGCTCAAGGTCACCTACCAGGAGCGCGGATACGCCGTCCTGGGGTCCATCCTCAACCCGCTCCAGCTGGCCATGTATCGCACCTACCTGCGGAGCGTGCAGCACGAGGGGATGCTCCATGCCGATCGCCAGGTGAAGCTCCGGCTCAGCAAACACCGGGAGCCGCTGTGCGAATTCCTCCACCGACAGACCGTCGATCTCGTCGGGCGCATCCTGGGCCAAGTGACGAAGCCCACGTACTCGTTCTTCGGAGTGTACCGGCCCGGCGCCGTGCTCGAGCCGCATCGCGACCGCCCGCAGTGCGAGTGGAACGTGTCCTTGATACTCGACGGGGATCCCGAGCCGACCACGGAGAACGCCTGGCCGCTCTTCATCGAGTCTGCAGGAGAGCCCCACGGTATTCGTCTCGGACTCGCGGACGCGGTGCTTTACAGCGGCGTGAAGGCCACTCACTGGCGCGAGGCGCAGGGAGCAGCCACCACCGCGGGAGTCTTCTTCCACTACGTTCCCCCGAGCTTCATGGGGGATCTCGACTAGCGTTGACTACGGTCGCGCCGTTTCCGCGAACGATGCGCCCGCGGGAGTGAGCAGCGCGTTCAGGACCGGCAGCTCCTTCAACGACGCGATGGTGGCGGCGACATCCTCGAGCTCCGCAGCGTGAAGGGCGCGGTTGTGCTTTCGCGACAAGGCGGCGGCCGCATGCTCCACGCTATCGACGCGCAGCAAGGAGTCCACCAGCACGAGCACGTCGTCGTCCATCGTGTAGTCGAGCAGCGAAGCTCCTTCGGCGGTGAGCTCCTTCAGCCAGCGACAGGCGAGGCCGACCGCGTCCTGTCCGGGATAGCTCTCGCCCACGAGCTCGAGGAGCCGTTCGCGATTGGGTACGTTCATGAGCAACGCGAGGAAGAAGCGATGGTCCCGGTCGACGGCGCGCCGGCGGGCGGTGACGATCTCGGCAGTCCGCTGACTGGCGGCGAGTGAATGAAGGATCGGGCCGGCCGCGCCGCCGAACTTCGTCTCGAGCGCCGAGACGGCGGAGTGGAACGTGTCGACGATCAAGGCGTCATCGTCCCCGGGGGAGCTTCGCCGTTCGCCCTCCTCCTGCCCAGCGGCCAGCTCCGCCCGCGCGTCGGCTGCCGCCTTCTTGTTGTAGAGCGCCCGCAGCAAAGAAAAAGCGCCCATGTCGTCGGCATCTCGGACCGCGCGTGCGGCGAGCGCGGGAGCCGACGAGTCGCGCATCGCAAGGGACGCTTCCACGTAGTCGACGGCTCGCCGGTTCCACAGCAATCGGTCAAACGGGTCGTAAGCGACGTGGGGCGCGAGGTATGAGTACTGGACTGCCTCTCCTCCACTATGGCCTGTCCGCACGACGATGCTGACGGACGGGCGATCGAGATGAAAGAGCCCGTGAATGAAGCCCGAGCCCGACG
>JAMFST010000765.1 GCA_026225435.1 Labilithrix luteola | reverse complement strand
GATGCTGACGGCGGGTGTGCAGTCGTATCCTGCGCCCCCTGACTTTCCCGCGGCGGCGGCGGCGATCCCGGGGGCGATCGAGATCGCGCGCGGTGCGCCGGGGACGGATCCCGCGCTCGCTCGTACCGCCCGCGGCTGGCTCCTCGCGCAGATGAGCGAGTTTGCGCGCGCGTACGTCGACCAGCACGATCGTGTCACAGCGCTGCCGCTGACAGCGCCCTGGCACCGCGCGGAAGCGGCATGGGTCACGTGGCTGAACTCGGTGTTGCCCGGTCTCGACGAGAGGGAGATGGATCTGGTCGCGGCGAGCGCCTTCGTGCGGCGTGCGAGTAGCGGCGGGCTGCGCTACGACCACACCGCGTTCCCTGGCTTCGACCCGTTCCTCTTCGGCTTGCGTCGAACGGACGTGGGGGGCGGGACCATCACTCCCTTCGGGGTCGAACCGTCGGACGCGTGGGTTCACTACGCCGGAGAGACTGCGACCGACCGTGCGCGCCTGGCGGACGCATTGATCGCGCGCGACGACCATGGCCTCACGGTGAGCGTGAGTCTCTTCCTCCCTGCCGGCGCATTGGTCGACGTGCTCGATCGTGTCGGCGTGAGCGAGTCGGTGTTCAAGGCGGCCGCACCCACGCTGGCGATTGTGGCGTCGGGCATGACGCGCACGGATGTCCTGTCGATGTTTCAGCACGAGTGGGAAGCCCACCCGACCGACAGGGGCGTGCTGCTGTACGTCTTCGCCATCCACGACCTCGGCATCGATCCGTGGAGCCGCCCGGATGGCACGATCTGGTGGACTCGGTTTCCCAAGTTGTTTGGAGGTGGGGCCACGCGCGCCGACCTGGCGCAGTTCTTCACCGAGGGCGGGCCATTCGTAGCACCGGCGTCGCGCTGGCTCTTCCCTGCTCGCGCACAGTCGACGTCGTTCGTCGACCTTCTCGTTCCGCGGCTGGACGCGTGGCTCGATGCGCCGGCTCCGTTGCGCATTCGCGGCTCGTCGACGAACGAACCCGGCCACGGTCTCGAGATGGTCGTCCGGCTCGTCTGCGACGATCACGACGAACCAGGCATGGCGCTCCTGCGCGACTACTTCGCTCGCCGCGCCGTCACTCATCCGGAAAATGACCTGAGTCACTTCATGGACCCGTGGCCCAAAGGAGCCTGCGTGCGCTGAATCAAGCGCTGCAAAAATGCGCGCTCAAGCGATCATCACGTGGGAAGGATGGGATCGCTTCCCGTGCGGAAACACGGTGCTACGCCGGCTTCACACCATGAAGCGTGCGGCCGGTCTCTCCGTCAGCATCGCCGTCGTCGCGCTGGCCACGGCCTGCAGCTCCAGCGACCCGAGCAGCAGCAGCGCAGGCTCCGACCTGGCCAGCTCTTTCCTCATCCCCAGCGCCACACCAGGTGCCTGGCCACCGGCGACTGCTCACGCGACGTGTACGTGAGCCCCATCGCCTTCGAGGATCACGGCGACGGGCTCGGCCCGGTGTACATCAGCGCGCGCTTCCCCGCCGAGGACCTGTCGGTTTCGGTGACGGTGCCGGCGGCATCAAAGAAGTCGCGAGCGCGCTGGCAGCTGCGATGGCCTTCGCGCGTAGCCCGTCGCAGATGACGTTGACGAAGCGCGAGCGTGACGGGGTGTCGATCCCGTCCGCCGAGTACACGCAGTGCACCATGCGAAAGACGTCGTCGCCGGTGACGTCGGCGCGGACACAGCCCGCCTTGCGACCGCGCTCGAGGAGCTTGTCGAGCACGACGTGCAGCTCCTTCTTGGCGCACACCATGCGGTCGCCGAAGGTGACCTGGCCGGCGCCCATGGCGTCCATCAGGTCCTTCTTCATGGCGAACTGAGCGCCCAGCCCCTCGACGAAGCGGACGAGCGCGACGCTCGGATCTTCCGTCTCGCAGAGCGGCTCGAGCTCGCGCACAAGGCGCTCGAAGCGATCCGTCACGATGGCGCCGAAGAGCGCCTCCTTGGTGGGGAAGTGTCGGTACAGCGTCCCGATGCCGAGGCCGGCGCGCTCGGCGACGACGTCGATGGGGACGGCCATCCCCTTGCCGGAGAAGATCTCCTCGGCGGCCTCGAGGATGCGCTGGCGGTTGCGCGCGGCGTCGGCCCGCAGGGGAGCGGCCGGCTTCTCCGCCGCCGTCTCGGTCTCGGCCTTCCTGGTCTTCACCGCCTTTTCAACGCCACGAGCGACCACGCGTGTCATCTCCGTTTGACAACCGGAACCAAGGTTCCGCATAGTGAGGGAAGCGGAGGCACGGTTCCGTATTGTAACTCGGTTCACGGAAAGCGTGCCTCAGGAAGGTCCCTCATGTCGGTCCCAGATGCTGATTTCTCTCCGGACGACTCCCAGGTCGCAAGCGCGGCTTCGCGCACCCCGCGCGATGTCTTGAGCCTCTATCACCGCGCTCTGCAGGCGCGCTCCGCCGACCAGCTGGCCGAGCTCTACGCCGCCGACGCGATCCACGAGTTCTCCGTCCCTGTCCCGCACCGCCCGCCCGTCTGCCACGGGCGCGAAGCCGTGCGCTCCGCCTACCGCACCGCCTGGGCGAAGGATCCCGTCATCATCGAGTCGCTGGAGAACACCTTCGTCCGCCAGGCACACGACGATCCCGAGGTGGTCATCGGCCAGTGGCAGATCCACGGCACCTTGCTGGCCACGGGCGAGCGGGTGAACGTGAACGGCCTCTTGTTTCTCCAGGTGCGCGACGGCGTCATCGTCCACTCCCGTGATTTTCTGGATGGGCTCGAGGCCGCGCTGGCCAAGGTCGCGTAGTCACCTCGACGAGTCGACCTCGTGGTAGCCGGGAGGAATGGACGGCACGGACGGGGCGAGCGAGGTCAAGGACGTGGCGCGGACGATGCGCCTGGCGCTCGGAAACCTGGCGCGGCTGCAGGCCGAGGACGGCGCCTGGCCGGGCGAGTACGGCGGGCCGATGTTCCTGCTGCCGATGTACATCGCACTCTGCCGCGCCACCGGGAAGATCGAGGCGCTGGGCGAGACCCGACGCGCGCGCATCGTGGCGCACTTCTTCGCCGTGCAGAACGCGGACGGGAGCATCGGGCTGCACGCGGAGGACCGGCGCGGCAGCATGTTCACCAGCGCGCTGGTCTACGTGTCGCTGCGGGCGCTCGGCGTCGCGCCCGACGAGCCGCGCACCGCGCGCCTGCGCCAGTGGATCCACGCGCACGGCACGCCGCTCAGCGCCGCGTCGTGGGGGAAGCTGACGCTCTGTCTCCTCCATCTGTACGAGTGGGACGGCATCCACCCGGTGCTCCCCGAGCTGTGGCTGCTCCCGTCGAGCGCGCCGATGCACCCGGGGCGCCTCTGGTGCCACTGCCGGCAGGTGTACCTGCCGATGGCGTGGCTGTACGGGACGAGGTCGCGCGTGGCCGTCGACGACTGGACGCGAGCGGTGCGCGAGGAGCTCTACGACGGCGCCTGGTCCACCATCGACTGGAAGAAGCAGCGCTCCACCGTCTCGCCGGCGGACGCGTACCGCAAGGACTCGCCGCTGCTCGAGACCGCCAACCGGGCGATGGGGCGCTACGAGGAGCGGCACTCGACCCGCGTGCGCAAGCGGGCGCTGGCCTCGGTGCTGGAGCACGTGCGCTACGAGGACGAGGTCACCGGGTTCCTCGACATCGGGCCGGTGAACAAGGTGCTCAACGCCTTCGTGCACGGCTTTCGTTTGCGTGACGGCCGGGCGGAGGCGGGGGGCGCGGGCAACGAGACCGCGGCCGAGGACTTCCGCCGCGCGTTCGCGGCCTGCGACGACTACCTGTGGGACGCCGAGGACGGCACCACCAAGATGCAGGGCTACAACAACAGCAAGCTGTGGGACACGGCCTTCGCCACCCAGGCGATCCTCGCGGCGCGCGCGGTCGATGCCGACAGCGAGGAGACCGCGACCACGACCGCGCCGATGCTCGCGCGCGCCCACGACTACCTGCGCGACAACCAGATCCTCGACGACGTGCCCCAGGCGGCGCGCTACTTCCGCCACGCCTCGCGCGGTGGCTGGCCGTTCTCCACGCGCGCGCACGGCTGGCCGATCACCGACTGCACCTCCGAGGGGCTCAAGTGCGCGCTGGCGCTCGAGAGCGAGCGCTTCGAGCCGGCCATCCCGGGCATGCTGCTGGTCGACTCGGTGCGCTTGATCCTCTCGTGGCAGAACGAGGACGGCGGCTGGGCGACGTACGAGAAGCAGCGCGGCGGCGCCTGGCTGGAGATGCTGAACCCGTCGCAGGTCTTCGGCGACATCATGGTCGACTACTCCTACGTGGAGTGCACCAGCGCCTGCCTGCAAGCGCTCCGCGCCGCCCGCCCGCGGCACACCACCGACAGCGCGCTCACCGCCGAGATCGACCGCGCCATCGCCCGCGGCGCTTCGTACATCCGTACACAACAGCGCAAGGACGGCAGCTTCGAGGGGAAGTGGGCCGTCTGCTTCACCTACGGCACCTGGTTCGCCATCAGCGGGCTGCTCGCCGCCGGCGCCGCGCCCAACGATCCGGCCATCGCGCGCGCCTGCGCCTTCCTCGTCGGCAAGCAGCAGGCCGACGGCGGCTGGGGGAGCACGGCGACTCCTGCCGCACCGGCCGGTACATCCAGGCGGCGCGCTCCGGCGTGGCGCAGACCTCGTGGGCGCTGTCGGCGCTGGTGCGCGCCGGGCACCCGTCGCACGCCGCGCAGAAGCGGGCCGCCGATCTGCTCGTCGCGCGTCAGGAGAGCGACGGCAGCTGGGCGAAGGAGCCGCTCGTCGGCGTGTTCAATCGTACATGCCTGATCGACTACGACAACTACCGGCACTACTTCCCGCTGTGGGCGCTGGCGGAGTGGGCGGCTCGAAACACGAACAGGTGAGCTGACGAAAAAGACTTCCTGACGTAGGCTGCGGCGGTGGGGTACCAGCCAGGCCAGCACGTCCCGGGGACGGTGTACCGCGTGGTGGCGCGCATCGGCGCCGGCGGCATGGGGACCGTGTACGAGGTGGAGGACACGAGCGTCGGTCGACGCTACGCCTTGAAGACGCTCCTCGAGACCAAGGGCGACCTCGCCGACGTCACCGCGCGGTTGCAGCGCGAAGCTCGACTGACCGCCGCTCTCCGCCACCGGAACATCATCGACGTGATGACCGCCGGGACGACCGCGGACGATCCTCCGCTTCCGTACTACGTGATGGAGCTGCTTCGCGGCGTCTCTCTCCGCGAGCTGATGAGACGCAGGCGGATGTCGATCCCTGCCGATCAGGTCCACCAGATCGGCGTCGAGCTGCTCGACGGTCTCTACCGCGCGCACCACCCCGTCAAGAAAGGGGAGGCGCCGCTGATTCATTGCGACCTGAAGCCCGAGAACATCTTCATCGCGTTCGACATCGAGGGGAAGACGACCGTGAAGATCCTCGACTTCGGGATCGCCGCCGCGGTCGGACCGAAGACGGGAGGTGACACCTTCGCGGGCACACCGAAGTACGCGGCTCCCGAGCAATTTCGGCGCGGCCAAACCACACCGCAGACCGACCTCTACGCGGTCGCCTGCCGGTTGACGAGGGAAGGCGAAGCGGGACGGTTGGAGACCTGGTCGCATCCCCTGGCGATCGGCCAGGCGTTGCCGACCCTGCCGCTCTGGCTTGCCTCCGATCTCGCGGTGCCGCTTGAGCTTGAGCCGAGCTATGAAGAGGCCTGTCGGGTCCTCCGGATTCCCTGAGCGGGGCGTGATCGATTTTCCCAGGACTCATAGGCCCGGCCCG
>JAMFST010000764.1 GCA_026225435.1 Labilithrix luteola | reverse complement strand
GGCGAGCGCGCAGGCCGCACGAGCGGTGCGCCGCGCGGTCGGGTCGACCTGCGTCGAGTCCATGGCCACGAGCGCGTCCTCCGCGTCGGTCGCCACCACCGCGCTCGCACACTCGTCGGCCACGTTCATCGTCCGGTTCGACGCGCTGAGCGTCTCCTTCGCTCCGACCTGCAGGTGGCGCCACCCGTACGCGTCGGGAGCGGTCGTGCCCGCGCTCACCTGCTTCGGCGTCCAGAGGTAGGCCGCCCCCTTGGTCACCTGGACCTCGATCGGTGCCATCGGCGCTTGCGTGCCCGCGTCACCGAAGTCGCCGCCCACCTGGTTCAGGCTGACGCTCCCCTCGGTGAACCACAGCACCCCGAGAGCGGTCACGATCCAGTGGTCGCGCAGCAGATCGGAGGTTCCGTCGAGGCTCACCAGGGCGCCGTCGTAGAACATCGTGCGGTCGTCCTCGCGGCGCACGTTCTCGCGCAGGCAGGCGCGCACGTGCGCGGGGCCGCTGACCTTCAGGAGGTGCGAGGTGGCGAGGTCGCGGATCTCGACCCCCGCGTCGCCAGGCAGGGTGAAGCCGAGGTCGTGATCGAGCCCGCCATCACGATCCCACCAGGCGACCGCCCCCTTCTGCTGCACGACCTGGCAAGCGGCGGCGCGCGTCTTGCCAACGCGCTGCCCGGAGACCCGCAGCACCTGCTCGACCGCCTGGATCGAGGCGTCGTTGGCCGTCGTCTGCGGTACCTCGGCGAGGCGCAGGCGCGCGACCCGGCAGTCCTTCTGCGTGCGCACGTAGCTGGTCTCGTCGACCGTCGAGCCGCCCGCCTCGAGACAGAAGAAGCGCCCGCTCGACGGCTTGCCCACCGCCTGGAGGACGCGCTCGCCACCGGCCGGAAACCGGATGCAGCCGTCGGCGCCGTCCTCGAGCGGTCGCTCCCCCGGCTTCGTGGCGACGACCGCCTGCTCCGACGGGCAGATGAACAACCCCTGCCCACCCGAGACGCGCACCGGCCCGTCGATCCCGTCGGACACCAGGTGCACCGGCCCGCCGCTGCTGCCGACGATGCCGAGACCGGTCGCGATCCACTTGCCGCCGAAGCCGGCCGCGTCGTTCCCGACCGGGCCGAGATCGGCCGTCCCCTTCACCAGCGAGATGACGCTGTCGACGGTGGCGGCGCCCAGGCCGGCGTCGAACACGGCCGGCGGAGGAGGCTCGGACTTGCAGGCAGCGACGACGGTGACGCTGGCCAGCAGCGCGAGACGAGGAGCGTTCACGATGTTCACGAGGGTCACCGGCGAAACGGATTGCGGTTCTCCGAGTCGACGAAGAGGTCCTGGGTGATGTCCTCCGCCTCGAGCTCCTCCTTCGCGTGCCGCAGCTCGCTGGAGGTCGCGTCGAGGCGATTGGCGAGGACGCCGACGAACTGCCAAAGCATCTTCACCGCCGCCTCGTGCTCGGTGCGCAGGATCTCGAAGAAGTCCGCGCGACGGATCACGAGCAGCTCGGCGGTGCCGGCCGGCGTCGCGGTG
>JAMFST010000763.1 GCA_026225435.1 Labilithrix luteola | reverse complement strand
TCGCGCCCGAGGCCTTCGCCGCGTCGGCTCCGGAGCTGCGCGTCGTCACGACCGGCGACGCGGACGTCGCGCTCACCGTGACCGGCGACGTGGAGGCGCTGGCGGAGCTCTCCGGACGTGTCTTCCTCCTTCGCCCGCGGCTGGTCGAGGAGGAGCGCGCCGTGGCGCAAGGCTTCGTCCTCGAGGAGAGCCGGCCCGAAGGGGCGGTCCTCCTGCGCACCGAGGCTCCGCGCTACCGGCTCCTCGGCGGCGCGCTGGTGACCACCCGCAAGGGGCCGGCGCTCCGCCTCGAACGACCGCACCTGGTGCTGCACCTGTCGAAGGCGGCGGCCTCCGTCCTCGCGGCGATGCCCGGGACCGCCGCCGATCTGTCGCACCGCGCGCAGGTGAGCCTCGGCCGGGTCGCCGCCATCGTGAACACCTTCCTCGCGCGCGGGATCGTCCTGCGCGAAGGGCCGCGCCAGCTGTCCCGGTCGCCGCGCGTGAGCGTGGTCATCCCCGCGTACGAGCGCCCCGACGCGACCCGCGCCACCATCGATTCGGTCCTGGCGCTCGACTACCCGGCGGACCGCCTGGAGGTGCTGGTGATCGACGACGCGTCGCCCGAGCCGCTCGCGTTCCCCGATCTGCCCGCCGACCGCGTCCGCGTGCTGCGCCTGCCGGAGAACGGTGGCCCCGCGGTGGCGCGCAACGCCGGGATCGCGGCGGCCACGGGGGAGCTGGTGGCCTTCCTCGACAACGACTGCACCGTCACGCCGGACTGGCTCGCGCTCCTCGCCGCGGCGCTCGAGGAGGCCGAGGTGGACATCGCCGGCGGTCGCGCGCTCTCGCCCCCCTCGCGCGGTCACGGACTGCTCGCGGCCTACGAGGCGGTGCGCTCCCCGCTCGACATGGGCAAGACCGGCGGCGCGGTCGGAATGGGCGAGCTGGTGCCGTACCTCCCATCATGCAACCTGCTGGTGCGAAGGAGCGCCGCGCAGCACCTCGGCGGCTTCCGCGACGGGATGCACCTGGGCGAGGACGTGGACTTCGTCTGGCGCGCGCGCGAGGCCCACTCGAAGGTGGTCTACGAGCCGGCGGCGACCATCGTGCATCACCACCGCGAGCAGCTCGGGGCGATGCTCCGCCGGCGCGCGGAGTACGCCAGCAGCGAAGCGCTCCTGGTCCGCTTGCACCCGGCCTCGCGGCGCGTGCTCATCGTCCCGGTGACGGTGTCGCTCGCCCTGGCGGCGCTCGCCAGCTGGCGTCACGCGCACGCGGCGATCGCGCTCGCCATCGCCGCGGCGGTGCTCCTGGCGATGGACGTGGTCACCAAGAGCCGCCGCCTCCGCGCCATCGCCCTGCCCACCCGCGGCGTCGTCTCCGCCGTCCTGCGCGTGCAGGGCGCCTCGCTCTACCACCTGAGCGCCGCGCTCTCGCGCTACCTCGGGGTGCCGCTGATGGCGCTGGCGTTGCTCGTCCCGGCGACCGCGCCGGCGATCCTCGTCCTTCTCTGCACCTACCCGCTGCTCGACGCGCGCATCCGCGGCGCGCGCATGTTCGTTCCGCTGTACGTCGCGCTGTACACCCTCGATATGGCCGCCTACCAGGCGGGCGTCTTCTGGGGGCGGCTGGCGCACCGTTCGCTCCTCCTCCCGCGGCTCAAGCTCCGTCGATGACCGAGGGCACTCGGCCGCGGCGCACCTTCCGGCTGCGGGTGAGCGCGATCCACGAGCTGCACGTCGAGGAGTGGGGAAACCCGGCGGGACGGCCGGTGGTCTGCCTCCACGGCGGCCCGGGTGCGGGGCTGGACGCGGGCGAGCGCGCTCTCTTCGACCCGGCGGTGGACCGCGTGATTCATCTCGATCAACGCGGGTGCGGACGGAGCACGCCGTTCGCTTCGCTGGAAGAGAACACCACCTGGGATCTGGTCGCCGATCTCGAGACGCTCCGCGAGGCGCTGGGGCTGTCCTCCTGGCTCCTCTTCGGCGGCTCGTGGGGCGTGACCCTGGCGCTGGCCTACGCGCAGACGCACCCCGCACGCGTCACCGGGATGATCCTGCGCGGCGTCTTCCTCTTCCGCCTGCGCGAGCTCGCCTGGTTTTACCAGGACGGCGCGAGCCACATCTTTCCCGACCGCTGGGAGGACTTCGTGGCGCCGATCCCCGACGACGAGCGAAGCGATCTCGTCGCCGCCTACCACGCGCGCCTGCGCTCTCCCGATGCGCTCGTCCGCGAGGCCGCGGCGCGCGCCTGGTGCACCTGGGAGCTGTCGACCTGCTCGCTCGCTCCCGACGAGCACCTCCTCGCGCTCGCCAGCAGCGACGGCCCGGCGGAGCGCGACTTCCGCTTCGCCCTCGCGCTCCTCGAGGCGCACTACCTCCTGCACGGCGCCTGGCTCGCCGACCGCCCGCTGCTCGCGCGCGCCGCCATCGACGCCATCCGCCGCATCCCCGCCGTCATCGTCCATGGCCGCTACGACCAGGTGTGCCCGCTCGATTCGGCCTGGGCGCTCCACCGCGCGTGGCCCGAGGCGACGCTCCACGTCGTCGAGAGCTCCGGTCACTCGGCCTACGAGCCGGGGATCGAGCGTGCCCTGCGCGAAGCGATCGCTGCGTTCGGCGATCGCTATCGCTAATCGCTAGACCTCGATCCGCGTCACGGCTCGGTCTCGTCGACCTCCTTCGCCGGCGGCGCCTTCAGCGACGCGCGAAACTGCGCGCAGCTCGTCTCCAGTGCGGCCTTGTCGTCCCCCACCGGCGCGCGGCAGAAGTACATCATCTGCTTCCCCTTCTCCTTCACCCGCTGCAGCAGCCCCGACGCCACGTTGGTCTTGCCGTCGGCGCGCGCGTTGCCGTTGTACGGCGCGGTCTGCGCCTCGAGCTTCTTGTACACCTCCGCGTGCCGCGGCGAGCTGCCCGCCACCGGCTCCAGCTCCTCCTCCACGGCGTAGTACGTGGGCTTCTCCTTGTCCGGCGCGAGGCGGACCTCGAAGACCCGCTGGTTGGTCGTCGCCGCCGGGTCGACGCTGGTGAACGCGCTCAGCCAGGTGCTCCGCGACAGCCCCTGCAGATCGACCGCCCCGGCGAAGGGGCCGATGGAGAAATCGATCTCCTTGCCAGCGTGCACCCGGGCGTGCGCGAGCACCCGCGGACGGTAGCTGCGAGGGAGCGCGAGGTACTCCTCCCAGTCGGCCACGCTGCCGACGTAGTCGAGGGTGGTCACCGGCGCCGCGCGTCGCAACGCAGCACGCACCGCCTCCTCGAGCGCCAGGGGCACGCGCGCCCAGCGGCACGCGAGACCGACCGGACGGGTCAAGCACTCGAACAGCACCGACTCCCCTGCGCGCGGGATCCGCCACACGTAGCTGAGCCAGGGGCGCCCGTAGACGTCGGTCCAGTGCTCGTCCACCTCCGGCGCGCCGAGCGAGGCGATGGCGATCGCTCGACCCGCGAAGGAGACGCCGATCCCCTGCGCGTGCACGAGGATGTCGGCCAGCAGCGTCGGGTGCTTCAGGTACAGGTTGAGCGGCGCCGTCTTCGGCTTGGCGAAGAGCAGCGAGCCGGCGAGGTGGTTGGCGGCGTCGTTGAGGAACAGCGTGCCCCCGCCGGCGATCGGTATCTCCTTGTAGGTGACCGGGTTGGCCGTCCAGTGCCCCTTGGCGTCGCGCACGTACGACCCGAGCGCCGGGGACGACTGCGGCTCGCGCAGGAAGGGCTGCACCCCGGGGTCCACCGGGAAGCTCTGCACCGCCGTCCGCGCGAGCATCGCGGAGACGCGCCGGTCGAGCGTCTCGCGCAGGTTGGCCTGCGCGGCCTTGCGCAGGTCGTCGAAGGACGCGGGGAGCGGCGACGCGAAGTGCCAGTCGGCGAACTCCTGATGGACCCCGTCGCTGACGCTGACGCCGCCGTGCAGGTAGAACTCGCTCTGCGCGGTCCCGATCTTCTCCAGCTCGGCCATCGGGACGGCGACGTTGAGGTTCTCCGCGGCGCCCATCTGGATGACCACGCCGAGCACGCGCCCCTCGTTGTCGACCAGCGGCCCTCCGCTGTTGCCGTGGGACACCGGCGCGGTGAAGCGGATGTACTTCCACTTGCCGTCCACCGGCTCGGGAACGAACGAGGTGACCGACCCGGTGCGGATGACGATCCCCTCGCCCCCCGCGTTGCCCACCGAGTCGACCACCGCGCCAATCTCGACCTGGTTGCGGACCTCCAGCGGGGCGACGTTGGCCGGCGGATCGACCACCTCGAACTCCACCACGTCGCGGTACTGCGAGTAGCGAAGGATGGTCGAGATCTCGTGCGTCTTGCCGGAGCTGTCGCGCAGCAGGATGGTGTCGAAGCGCTGCTTCTCGTACGCGTTGAGCACGTGCGCCGCGGTGACGAAGCGCGTGGGCGAGATGGCGAAGGCGGTGCCGATCCCCTGGAACTTGTCGACCCGCTGCGCGTAGGGGACCAGGTCGAGCGGGAGCGGCTGGGTGTACGTGACGTTACCGTCGCCCGCCTTCGGGACCACCAGCTCGAAGACGCCACGGTTCATCCGCTCGACGGTGCCGGCGGGGAAGATGCTGCCCCGCCCTTCGGCAGAGGCGCAGCCGAGCGAGACGGCGGGCGCGAGCAGGGCCAGGACGAGGAGCGCGCGGTGCATGTCTGCCGACTACCACGCGCATTCCGTCGGGCGCCGTCTCACTCGACGACGACGACGTCCACCTCGGTAAAGTCGACGCCGCCGCGGCTGTCGCGCAGGACGATCCAGAGGTGCACCGCACCGGCGCCTGCGGGCGCGGTCCAGCCGACGCTGCTCGTCGTCGCGAGATCGTCGGCGGCGCGACCGGTCGACTCGGTGGCGAGCGTGCCCGCCGAGTCGTACCAGCCGACCTGCATCGCCTCGCGCTGCGTGGTCACCGCTTGCGAGGTCGGGTCGTAGTAAGCGAAGGTCTCCGCCGAGGCCGCGTCCCAGCTCGCTTGCAGCTCGAGGCGCGCGCTCGCGGGGATTGCGGAGAGATCGACCGCTGCGCCGCTCCCGGAGATCGTCGCCGTCAGCGGCAGGAGCGCGGGGTTCTGGTTCAACGTGTACGCGGCGGCGAAGGCCGTCGCCGAGGTGGCGCTGGCATTGGCGAGATCGCAGTGGATGCGCGCGAGGTCGAAGGCGGTGTCGGCGCCGGCGAGGTCGGCACGGAGCGGCTGGTAGTAGCCGCCGGTGATGTCCGGATCACGCGGGCGAAAGGCGGTCGACACCGTGTCCGGTCCGAAGAGCGAGCAGGCCGTCGCCGGGATCGCCGCCGTCACGCTCGGCCCCGATCCGAGCGCGGTGAGCGACGAGCTGCCGAGGCAGGCGTCCGAGACCACGTTGTCCTCGGTGAGCGGCTTCGGCGCGCTGCAGAACGACCAGGCGAGGTCCGCGTCGCTCTCGCTGCCGCCCGGCGCGGCGACGAGCGCGGTGAACGTCACCATGGTCCCGGGCGGAGCCTCCGCCGGATCGTTGCGAATGGCGAGCACCCGCGGCGCCGCGATCAAGGAGTCGCCGGGCCCGAGAGACGGCACGCACGAGGCGACGATCGCCGGCACGCACGCGATGACGGCGGCGACGCGCTTCACAGCTCGAACCTCGCGCCGACGACGGCGATGACCGGCAACCCGGTGACGGTGCCGCGCCGCGAGTAATCGACGTTGTAGGTGTACTCCTCGCCGTTGCCGCGATTGAGCACGTTGAGCCCCTCGACGTACACCAGCATGCGCGCGCGGCTGCCGAGGAGAAACGTGCGGTCCACGCGCAGATCGAGCTGCTCGAAGGTGGGCAGGCGGATCGAGCTCTGCGCACCGAAGATCGGCTGGTAGGCGTCGTCCTTGGCGTCGTAGAAGGCGCCGGTCACCGGCGTGCGCGGCAGACCGGTGGCGACGCGGAAGCGCGCGCCGATGGTCCAGGCGCCGATCTCCTTGGTGGCCACCGCCGTCAGCACCTGCGGCTGATCGTAGTCGAAGAGCCGCCAGCTCGAGCTCGGCGTGTCGCGCCTCTCGCTCCGCGACATGGTGTAGGCCACCCAGCCGAAGAAGCCGTGCCACGGTTGCTGGCGGAGGAGGAACTGCACCCCGTAGGCGTGGCCGATCCCCTCCTGCAGCAGCGCCTCGGTGAGCTTCGGGGTCGGCGAGGGATCGCGCACGGCGAGCCCCTGCATCCACTTGGCGAAGGCGGTCGTCTCCAGCGACAGGGTCGGGGTGATGGCCAGCGCCTCTCCGAGCGTCACGTGGTCCGCGGTCGACGGCCCGAGCTTCGGGTTGCCGAACACCGCGGAGAGATCGGCCGGGTCCGGTGGCTGCGCGTACACGCCGGCGGCCGCCAGCAGCGACAGCTTGGCGTTGATCCGCAGGCGCGCGGCGACGCGCGGCTCGACCTGGCCGCTGAGCTGCTCGAAGCCGATCGACGGCGTGTCCCCCACGCGCGGGGTCTGCCGGCTGGTCTGGAGAAAGAACGCGTCGACGCGCACGCCGGGCGAGATCGACAGCGGGCCGAGGTCGATCCCGAGGGTGGCGTAGGGCGCGACGTCGAGCACCCCCGCGGTCCACGAGTCGCTGCTGGTATCGCCGCCCGGCGGCTGGCCGAAGACGGAGATGTCCCCCTCGCGCGGCGGGATGAGGAGCGAGCCGCTGCGGTCGACGTGCGCGCTCGATCCGTCGACATCCACTCCGAGGTTCAGGCTGACCGCGTCGGAGAGGCGCGTGCGGTACGAGCCGCGCAGCCCGTAGCGCCAGGTCCCCTCGTCGAGCAGCGCGGGCGTCGCGCCGAAGCTCGCGTCGAGCCGGCTCAGATCGTGGCCGAAGAAGGGCGTCACCTCCAGGCTCGAGCCATCGTCCAGCTGTCGCCGGTAGTGCAGGTAGATTCGCTGGTAGGAGGTGCGGGTGGACTCGCTGCGCACGCGCGCCGGATCGGCGTCGGGGATGGTCTCGGTGAGCTTGTCGTCCGAGCCGAGGTAGACGACGTCGAGCGACTCGTGGCGGCGCAGGGCGATCTGCACCTTGCCCTGCATGTCGTCGTAGCGCGGGATGGCGAAGTACTGGTCCACGTCGGAGCGATCGACGGCGCGCAGCACGCTGTCGAGGTACCCGTAGCGGCCGGCGACGGCGACCTTCACGCGATCGCTGAGCGCGGCGCCGACCATCGCCGAGCTGTCGAGGGTGTCGGCGCTGGCGTAGCCGTGGACACCGCTCTCGGGCAGGTCCTTGGTCTCCACGCGCACCATCCCGCCGAGCGCGCGGCCGAAGTCGGCGCCGTACGCTCCGGGCGTCAGCGTCACGTCGCGCACGAGATCGCCGTTCACCGTCGAGCGCAGGGCGCTTCCGTGGAAGAGCGCCGGGATCTCCACGCCGTCGACGTACGTGCGCGTCTCGCTCGGCGCCGAGCCCCAGACGATGAGCTGCCCGGAGCCGAACGACGGACGCGCGAGACCCGGGAGGTTCTCCACCACCTTGATCGGATCCCCCTGGGTGCCGGCGACCTTGCTTCCCTGCGCGGCGGCGATGGTCGTCGACGTAACATCGTTACGTCGCGGCGGAGGTCCACGCACCGTCACCTCCTCGGCGGAGGGATCGGCCGGCGGCGGCGACGGGGCGAGCGGCGCCACTGGCAGGTGCACCACGATCGGTGGCGGTGGCGGCGGTATGAAGACCAGCGTG
>JAMFST010000762.1 GCA_026225435.1 Labilithrix luteola | reverse complement strand
GATCCCGCGCTGCTCCCCGTGGATGGGGATGGCGTAGTCGGTCTCGTCGCTGACGGCGTACGGCTCGTTGTCGCCGACCACGATCTCGCCGCGGGCGCGTAGCTCGGCCAGCAGGAGGTGCGCCAGACGCGTGTCACGTTTGTACAGCACGCCGGTGTGCCACTGGCGGGCGACGTCCAGGTACGTGGGGGTGAAGCTGTGCACGGAGACGAGCACGGTCGGCTGCCGGCGGGCGAGCCGCGCCTCGAGCTCGGCCACGATGGTCGCGTGGTACGGCGTGAAGATCTCCTCGGCGCGTCGCTGCGCCTCCTCGGCGGAGATCCCTTCGTTGCCGACGACGCGGGTGCGCTCGCTGGTCAGCGCGATCGACTGCGGGGTGCCGAGCGGTCGGTTGCAGTCGATGACCAGGCGCGAGTAGCCCTGCGCGACGAGGCAGGCGTCGAAGCGCGCGGAGAGCCGCTGCGCCACGGCGAGCGCGCCGATGTCCCAGGCGATGTGCCGGAGCCGCTCGCTCTCCTCGAGACCGAGGTGCTCCAGCCGCCGCGGGATGCGCGAGCTGGCGTGATCGCAGACGAGGAAGATCGGCGAGGCGCCGCGCGGTCGCTCGAGGAGGACCGCCGCGGGCTCGTC
Source organism: Labilithrix luteola (assembly GCA_026225435.1). Lineage (GTDB taxonomy): Bacteria > Myxococcota_A > Polyangia > Polyangiales > Polyangiaceae > JAMFST01. The sequence continues at coordinate 3,091 of JAMFST010000762.1, read as the reverse complement.
AGGATGAAGGAGAGGCGAGGAGGACACGTCGCTACCGCGATCATACGCTGCAACGCGTCAGCGCGTAAGCCTTCCCATTGCCCTGAGCCTGGTCGCTGCCGAGGGGGTGATCACGCGGTGATCGGCCACGCGGTCGGCCGCGGGCCCGCCTGCCAGTTGTCGTGACGGCCGTCCCAGTAGATCGCGGGCACCTGGTTGGGATCGATGTCGTCGACGCAGTTCAAGTTGATCGAGACGTAGTCGCCGCCCAACTGCTCGAGGTGCCCTTTGCCGAACACGTGGATGCCACACGTTTCGCAGAAGAAGCGCTTGCTCGTCCTGGTGCCCCACTCGTACGAGCGGAGACTCGACTCGCCGGAGAGGAGACGAAACGCGTTCGGCTTCACGATCGTGCCGGTCGCTGCGATCTTGTTGCAGATGGTGCAATTGCAGCGCGCGCCGCCCGCGCTCGCGTCCAGCTCCGCCTCGAACCGGACGGCTCCGCAGTGGCATCCGCCTTGGTGCATCGCCTTGGCGCCGCTCTCTTGATTGGTCATTTGGGGCTCCTCCTCAAAAATGACAGTATACTGTCATAATGAACAAACGACAGCATGCTGTCAAGCAAAGATCGCCGGCAGGAGACGCCTTCAGCATGCTCGCGGTGCGGGTGCTGCGACTCGCAGGTCTACTCTCCAGCATCGGCGACGAGCTCGCGGCGCCAGCGGGGCAGACGAGCGCGCGCTGGCAGGTGCTCGCGGCGATCGAGGTGGCGCCGATGCCGGTGGCCGACATCGCGCGACGGCTCGGTCTCGCGAGACAGAGCGTGCAGCGCGTCGCCGATCTCCTCGAGAGCGAACGTCTCGCCAGTTACGACGCGAACCCCGACCACGCGCGCGCCAAGCTCCTGCGCCTTACCTCGGCGGGTCGATCGAAGCTCGACGCCATCCAACGTGCGCAGTGCGCTTGGGCTGACGAGGTTGGCCAGGAGGTCGGCGAGGTGACGCTGGCGCGTACGAACGAGGCCCTCGATCTGGTGCTCGCCGCCCTGCAACAAGCGCGGTCTTCCGGTGCGCGATAGCCACGGAGATCGTGGTCCGGGAGCGAAGGGCGAGCGACGGCGCGTTAGGATGGGCGGCGTGAAGCCACAAGCGCTCGCACGTCTCCGTCTCGCAGCGCAGCACGTCGAGGGCTCGCGCGCAGGTGCGACACCGGTCGAGACGGTGCGCTCGATGCTCGCGATGCAGGCGCAAGATTTCGCCGCGGCGAAGTGGGCCATCGGATTGCGCACGCGCGGCGCGACGAACGCCACCTTCGATGCGGCCATCGAAGCAGGATCGATCGTGCGCTCCTGGCCGATGCGCGGAACGCTTCACTTGACCGCCATCGAAGACCTCCCGTGGATGCTCGCGCTCACCACGCGGCGCATGCTCTCGTCGACGGCGGGGCGGTTGAAGCGGCTCGATCTCGATACGAAGGATCTCGAGCGAACGCGCACCGTCGCGCTCATGACCTTGACCGGCGGCAAACGTCTGGCGCGGAACGAGCTGCTGAAGACGTTCGAACGCCACGGCATCGCGACGACGGGGCAACGAGGGCCGCATGTCCTTTGGTACCTCGCGCAGACGGGGACGCTCTGCTTCGGGCCTCACGCCGGCAAAGAGCCGACCTTCGTTCTGCTGGACGAGCAGCTCGCGCGGGCGAAGGTCAGAGCGCGACATCTGGAGCAGGACGAGGCGCTCGGAGAGATCGCGCGGAGGTACTTCCGGGGCCACGGTCCGGCGTCGATGCAGGATCTGACCGTCTGGGCAAAGCTGAGCCTCGGCGAGGCGAGGATCGGGCTCGCCGTTGCCAGATCGGAGCTGACCGCTCTCGACGTCGAGGGCGTCACGTACTGGATGGCGAAGGATGCCGCACCGCCGACGAGCGGCGACGATCGCGTACATCTCTTGCCGGCATTCGACGAGTACGCGCTCGGCTACCGCGATCGCAGCGCCGTGCTGCAGGCGGAGCACAAGACGCGGATCGTCCCCGGTGGCAACGGAATGTTCCTTCCGATGGTCGTGGTCGGAGGGCAGATCGTCGGAACCTGGCGACGGACCGTCAAGCGGCGCGAGATCATCGTCGAGGCGACGGCGTTTACCAGATGGACGTCGAAGGTCGTCGCGGGGATCGCCGGAGCTGCGACGACGTACGGGCAGTTCAACGACTGCCCTGCTCGTCTCGTCTAAATCTAGAGTCTCGGTCCTCCTGGCCATCGCTCCCGTGGCGCCGCTCGCTGCTTGCAGCAGCACCGATGGTTCCTCCAGCACCTCGTGACCTACGCCGAGGCGACGCTTCTCACCTTCGACGGGACGTGCAAGGCGGTGGAGAACGAGACTGGGATCTACTCGAGCGGCACGGTCACGCTCGACACCGTGAACGGCAACGTCACCAGCGGAGCGTTCGACCTGTCGCTCGGCGAGGACTTCCCCTTCTACGGCACGTTCACGACGGTCGCTTGCCCCGGTGCCGCGACCTTGCTCGAGCCGCTCCCGGTACCCGCGGACAACACCTGCCCATCGCCGTAGAGTGGCCTGAGTCTGATCGGGCGCCCCCTTAACTCGTCGGACCAACGTGCCGTTCATCGCAAGGCAGGCGACTCCCTCTCGCGCCTCGACGGTCCCGATGCCCTTCTCCTTCTCCAGCCGCGGAGCCGTGGCCCTGGTTCGCTGGGAAACGCCGGAAAATGACGACTTCGACGCGCTGCTCGCGCAGCTGGCGAAGGTCGACCAGGACGTGGGGCGGCCCATCCTCGTGAGCCTGGTGGCGGCCGATGCGGGTGTCCCTCGACCGGAGACCGCGCTCGCGTGGGGGCGCCGCCTCCCCGAGCTGGTCGAGGCCTGCGCCAGCATCCACAAGGTCTTCGAGGGGACCGGCTTCGCCGTCGGCGTGAAGCGCAGCGTGCTCACCGGGATGATCCTCACGGCGCGTCGCCTCGGTGCCTCGGGCTCGCCGGGAAGATGGACCATCCACGGCAGCCTGGACACCGTCCTCGACGCCCTCGGCTCGCAGCAACGCGCGGACCTCGCCGCCCTCGCCGCCCAGCTCCCCGTCGATCGGGTGGCCTGAGCCT
>JAMFST010000761.1 GCA_026225435.1 Labilithrix luteola | reverse complement strand
CTGGTGATCCTGCTGCACGGGTTCCCCTCGGGGTGGAGCGTGTGGCGGGCGCAGCTCGCCGGGCTGGCGGAGGCGGGGTTCCTCGCGGTCGCGCCGGATCTGCGCGGCGCCGGACAATCGGACAAACCTCCGGCGGTGGCCGACTACCGGAGCGAGCGGTTCGTGGAGGACGTGCTGGCGGTGGCGGCCGCGTTCGGGCGCGAACGCTTCGCGCTGGTGGGGCACGACATGGGCGGGCTGGTCGCCTGGGCGACGGCGATGCAGCGGTCGGAGCGGGTGACGCGGCTCGCGATCCTCAACTCGGTGCACCCGGCGGGTTACGCGCGGCAGATGCGGCGCCTGTCGCAGCTGCGCCGCAGCTGGTACGTGCTGCTGTTCCAGCTGCCGCGGATCCCCGAATGGGTCGTGCGCCAGCGCGACTTCGCGTTCCTCGAGAAGGCGCTGCGCGGCGACGGCCTCGCGCCCGCGACGGTGGACGAGCTGCTCGCCGCGGTGAAGGCGCCGGGCGCGCTGTCCGCGACGATCAACTGGTACCGGGCGAGTCTCCGGGCCGGCGTGCTCGGGACCTCACCGGCGGCCCACGTGGGCGTGCCGTCGCTGGTGATCTGGGGGGACCGCGAGCGGTACCTCGATTCCGCCCTCGCCGAGCCGCCAGCCGACCGGGTGAGCAGCTGCCGGGTGGTCCACCTGCCGGCGGCCGGGCACTGGGTGCAGCTGGACGAGCCGGCGCGGGTCACCGAGCTCCTCGTCGAGCACCTCCGCGGCGAAGGATGAGCGATACTGCCGCCATGTCTGCCGCCCTCGACAAGATCGATCTCTCCAACCCCTGCACCCACGTCACCGGGGAGACCCCGCGTCACGTCCATCGCCCGACCGCCGGCTGCAAGGAGTGCCTCGAGATCGGCAGCGACTGGGTCCACCTGCGGGTCTGCCTCACGTGCATGCACGTCGGCTGTTGCGACGACTCGCCCAACAAGCACGCCACGAAGCACAACCACGCGACCCATCACCCGGTGATCACCTCCGGCGAGGTCGGCGAGACCTGGGCCTACTGCTACGCCGACGACCAGTTCCTCTCGGCGGAGTGAGCGGCGGCATGACGACCACCCCGCCGACGAGCCTCACCCGGAGCAGCATCCCCCTCCCCTCGCTCGAGGAGCTGGCGGCGCGCGCCCCGCAGATGTGGCCGCAGCTCACCGACGCGCAGGTGCAGCGGATGCGCGCCTTCGGCAAGGAGACGACGTTCGCGGCGGGGGACATCCTCTTCGAGCCGGGCCAGGTTAGCCTGCGGATGTTCGTCATCCTCGAAGGGGAGCTCGAGGTGGTGCACCCGCGCGGGTCGAGCGAGGAGATGATCCACACGCACGCGGCCCGCGAGTTCACCGGGGAGATCTCCCAGCTGACCGGGCGGCACATCCTCGTGCGCGGTCGGGCGAAGACCGATCTGCGCGTCCTGTGCGTGGACGCGGCGCACCTGAAGGCGGTGGTGCAGACGGACAGCGAGCTGTCGGAGCTGTTCATCCGCGCGTACATCCTGCGGCGCGTGGGGCTGCTCTCGGGCGGCTTCGGCGAGGTGGTCATCCTCGGGTCGCTCAACTCGGCGGCGACCTTGCGCGTGCAGGCCTTCCTGGTGCGCAACGGCAACCCCTACGAGTACGTCGACGTCGAGCGCGACGCGGACGTGCAGGCGCTCCTCGACCAGTTCCACGTCACCACCAGTGACATCCCCATCCTCATCTGCCGCGGCGAGCAGGTGCTGAAGAACCCGAGCGACGCGGAGATCGCCGACTGCCTCGGGTTCAACCCGGTGCTCGACGCGACCATCGTGCACGACCTGGTGGTCGTCGGCGCGGGGCCTTCCGGCCTGGCGGCGGCGGTGTACGGCGCGTCGGAGGGGCTCGACGTGGTGGTGCTGGAGACCGTCGCCCCCGGCGGGCAGGCCGGCTCAAGCTCGAAGATCGAGAACTACCTCGGCTTCCCCACCGGCATCTCCGG
>JAMFST010000760.1 GCA_026225435.1 Labilithrix luteola | reverse complement strand
GCGCGGTGCGCGCCGCGAAGTGCAGATACAGCCAGACCTCGAAGCAGGGATTGCAGAGTACAAAGGCGACGCCGTTGCTCTCCGCCTCCTTCGCGGCCCTGGCGACGTCTTGCGGGTCGTGAACCACCTTGTCATCCAGGTCGCAGATCGCCCACGCGGGCGCGTCGTCTTCCCCGCGCAGCTTGACGACCTCCTCGACGACGCGGCGCGCGGTGCTGAATCCGTTCGGATTGGGCGCGACGTGCAGGACGTACTCCCCCTCGCGCAGCAGCCTCTCCTGCACCGCGCGGAAGTAGTCCTGCTCGGTTCCCTCGCCCTCGACCGCGAGGTAGACGTCCTGCTTCCGGCGGTCACGACCGACTTTCCGCGACCGAGACGCGCCGGGGGCTCCTTGCTTACGCACCTTCGACATCAGCGGCCACGCCCGATTCGCCCATGAGCTTGGCAACGTCCATCGCGAGCCATCCCACGCCGATCCGCGGCACGCCGCCATACCGGCCACGCAGATACCCGCGCTCGAGGTTCTCCTGGGTCGCCGGGTGCGCATCGGTCAGCGGATAGAGCTCGGACCGGCCCATCGGATCCTTCTCGGTGATCCAGACCTCGCGACGGTCGAGCGGGGCATCCGCGTGCGCGCTGCCCAGCAGGGACACGTCGTGCAGCGTGCAGATCAGCTGGGCACCGCGCGGGTTCGCCTTCGGATCGCGGAACAGTCGCAGCACCTCCGCGACGAGCGCGGGGTGCAAGCTCGCGTCGAGTTCGTCGTGAAGCAGCACAGAGCCTACGCGCAAGGCCTGAAGAACGAGTCTCGCGGTCGACAGCCAGGCAAGCGTTCCGTCTGATTCCTCGTCGAGATCCAATTCGATCGGCCCGGAGGCGCCCCTGTGCTGGAGACGGAGCTCTTGGAAGGAACCGTGCGACGCGAATCCTTCCACGACGGCACCCCCGACGACGCCCAGATCCGCCATCGCCAGCAGAGGCTCGACCTCCGCGAACCAGTCGCCGTACCATCTAGCCGACACACGCCGAACAAGTCCTCTGATCCCCAGGCTTCCGGCGTCCGCGAACCCGCTTCGGAAGAACCAGTCGAAGATTTTCGCCAGCTGAGGATTGTTCAGCTGAGCGCCCATGCTCAGGAAGAGCGCGTTCGGGCGGGTGAGCTTTCGGATCTGTTCAAGCTCGCCCTTGAGCTGCCGCCCCTTGAATTCGTATTCGTCCTCGGCGTCCGCGTCGCGTACGAAAAGCGTGCGCCGACGCCCGGTCGCGTATTCGAACAACCATTCGGTCTCGACCCGCTCGTCCGAGACCTCGAAACCATAGGCGTAGCGGTTCCCATCGAGGACGAACTCCATCTCAAAGAGCGACGCGTCCCCACCGGCGGCTGGATCAAGCTTGAACAGCGGTCGAGGTACACCACCGTTGGGAGCCCAGTTGGCCGCGGACCGGGCGACGGCCTCCGCCATCCACGCGATCGCCTTGAGCAGGTTCGACTTGCCCGATGCGTTGGCGCCGTAGATCGCGGCGACACGTGCGGCATCAGGCTGGGAGCCGCTCTCGCCTCGCTTGCGCGGGCGCAGGTCCAACTCGAACTCGTCCCGGAACGAGTAGACGTTCGCGGCGCGGAAACGGAGCAGCACAGGGTCACCACCTTCTGAGCGCGTAATACCCCTACCGTAACCGCCAGAAGCCGGTTTTCGTAGAAAATCTACGCTAACAGCTCGTCCGCCGCGGTGAACGGGTCCAGCTCGCCCTCGGCCACGCGCTCGGCCAGCCGCCGCAGGGGGCTGTCGGGGCCGCCGTGGACTGAGCCGTAGCGGGCGCGGAGCACGCCTAGGGCGATGGCCTCGATCTCGGCGGCGGCGCGGGCGCGGCGGCGGGTGGCGAGGTGGCCGGTCTCGGCCAGGTAGGCGCGGTGCTTCTCGAGTGCCTC
>JAMFST010000759.1 GCA_026225435.1 Labilithrix luteola | reverse complement strand
GTCCTCCTTCCCGCGGCACTCGTCCCTGTCCTCGCAGCCGCCGCCGTCGGGCGTGACGCGCCGCCGGACCGTGCTGGTGGTGGACAGCGACGCGCTCGCTCGCGAGGCGCTGGCCCAGGAGCTTCGCGTGCGCTTCGAGGTCGTGGAGGCCTGCGACGGGATCGACGCCATCGAGAAGGCGGGCGCGATGCCGGTGCCGCCGGTGCTCATCGTGAGCGACGTCACCATGCCCCGGCTCGACGGCTTCAACCTGGTGAAGGTGCTCAAGGGGCACCCGCTGTTGCGCAGCGTTCCGGTGGTGCTCTTCTCGTCGCGCAGCGCCGCCAGCGACGTGGTCACCGGGCTCACCCTGGGCGTGAAGCAGTACCTGACGAAGAACATCGGCCCGCACGAAGCGGCCGCGCGCATCCTCAAGCTCGTGGCCTGAGCCGTTTCGATTCGCGGCTGCGGTCGCGTGGCAGGCGAGTGCGCGGATCGCGGTCATCGTGGCGTGCGAGCCTGGATGGGCTCCGTCGCTCGCTTGTCGTCATGCGACGAATCGACGATGAATTCACGGAGATCGCCCCGGCGAGCGGCCTACGGTGAAAGGTGGCACGCAGGTTGGAAACACGGGAGACACCATGTCCTCTCCCAAGCTGATTTCCTCTTTTCTCGCCGCAGCGATAATCGCCATTCCCGTCTTCGCGCTCGGGACGTCGACGGCGTTCGCCGACAGCTCTCCCGTACAGGTTCCGCCCGGAGGCCCGACCGGCTCGCCGTCGCCGACGACGCCCACGCCGGCCCCCACGCCCGCTCCCGCGCCGACACCGAGCCCGACGCCGGGAAATCCGACGCCCGCGCCGACCACGCCGCCGATCCACAGCTGACCTCAGCGCTGCCCAGGAGCGGCACGTGGAGTGACGGTATTTGGTCACTCGAAAGCCGACCCCCACGCGGCGGGGGTCGGTTACAACTGGCGGCATGAGCGCTCGAACGAACATCGCATCCTGGAAGGCACTGACCGAGCACCACGCAGCGATGAAGGACGTGCACATGCGCACGCTCTTCGCCGAGGATCCGAAGCGTGCCGAGACCTTCTCGCGCAAGGTCGGCGACCTGTACGTCGACTTCTCCAAGCACCGCATCACCGCCGAGACGCTGACCAAGCTCTACGCGCTGGCTCGCGAGACGAACGTCGAGAAGATGCGCGACATGATGTTCGCCGGCGAGAAGATCAACGGCACGGAGGGGCGCGCCGTCCTCCACGTGGCGCTGCGCAACCGCACCAACCGCCCCATCCTGGTCGACGGCCAGGACGTGATGCCGGAGGTGAACAAGGTGCTCGCCAAGATGCGCGTCTTCACCGACAAGCTGCGCTCCGGCGAGTGGAAGGGGCAGACCGGTAAACAGATCACCGACGTGGTGAACATCGGAATCGGCGGGAGCGATCTCGGTCCGGTGATGGCCACCGAGGCGCTGAAGCCGTACTGGCAAAAAGGACTGCGCGCGCACTTCGTGTCCAACGTGGACGCGACCCAGCTGGTCGAGGCGACCAAGGATCTCGATCCGGCGACCACGCTCTTCATCGTCGCGTCCAAGACCTTCACCACGCAGGAGACGCTGATGAACGCTCGCTCGGCGCGCGCGTGGCTGACGGGCGCGCTCGGCGAGGAGGCGGTGCCCAAGCACTTCGTCGCCGTCTCCACCGCGACCGAGGAGGTGAAGAAGTTCGGCATCGACCCGGCCAACATGTTCGAGTTCTGGGACTGGGTCGGCGGGCGTTACTCGCTGTGGTCCGCCATCGGGCTGTCGATCGCCTGCGTCATCGGGATGAACGACTTCGAGGAATTCCTCGCCGGCGGTCACGAGATGGACGAGCACTTTCGCACCACCAAGCTGGAAGACAACGTGCCCGCGACGCTCGGCCTCATCGGCGTCTGGTACATGAACTTCTTCGGCGCGCAGACTCACGCCATCCTGCCGTACGACCAGTACCTCTCCCGCTTCCCCGCCTACTTCCAGCAGGGGGACATGGAGTCCAACGGCAAGAGCGTCGACCACGACGGCAACCGCATCACCGACTACACCACCGGGCCGATCGTCTGGGGCGAGCCGGGTACGAACGGACAGCACGCCTTCTACCAGCTGCTCCACCAGGGGACGCGCCTGGTGCCGGCGGACTTCCTGGCGCCGGTCGAGTCGCAGAACCCGCTGGGCGTGCACCACGACGTGCTCCTGGCGAACTTCTTCGCCCAGACCGAGGCGCTGATGAAGGGCAAGACCGAGGAGGAGGTCACCAAGGAGCTCGAGGCGGCCAACACGCCGAAGGAGAAGATCGCCAAGCTGGTCCCCCACAAAACCTTCCTCGGCAACCGCCCGACGACGTCACTCCTCTTCCAGAAGCTCACGCCGCGCACCCTCGGCAAGCTGGTGGCGATGTACGAGCACAAGATCTTCACCCAGGGGATCGTCTGGGGGATCTACAGCTTCGACCAGTGGGGCGTGGAGCTCGGCAAGCAGCTGGCCAAGAAGATCGAGCCGGAGCTCAAGGCGTCGGCCGGCGAGATCGCGAGCCACGACTCGAGCACCAACACGCTCATCAACGAGTACAAGCGCCGCCGTCCCGCACAGGACAAGTGACGCGCTAGAGCCGGCTCGTCAGGGTTCCGGGGCGTCCACGTGGCGCCCCTTGAGCAGGTCCACCGCCTCGCCGCCTTCCTTGCGTGCGCCGCCGGCGGCGAACCATACGTAGTCGGCGATCTGGGACTGCTGGAGCTGCAGCGGCTGCCCCTTGTGGATGGCGTGCACAGCCCGCGGCTCGCTGTGCGCGGTGCCGTGGAGGATGCCGCCTTTCCAGTCCGTCACGTCGACCCAGATCCACTCGACGAGCCCGTCGTCGCTGTCGAAGGGGGCTTTCACCTCGATGCGCTCGCCCGCGGGGAGCCCCTTCTGGAAGGCGTCGGCGACCACTGGCAGGCGCGTCTGCACGCGCTGCAAGACCGCCTCGAGCTCCTCGTCACGGCCGATCGCCGGGTGGAGCTTGTCGGCCGGGGTGACGCCGGCGATCGTCTTGAGCGCCGTCGCCTGCTTCTCCGCGCTGTTGCCGCCGGCGTAGGAGGGGAAGGTGATGGTCAGCATGCGGTTGTCCGGATCGCCCGCTTCGGCGCGCGCCTGGTGGAAGGTGACGAGCGCCTTCTTGTCCGGCGAGGCCGCCGCCTGATCGAGGAAGTACTGGCGCGCGCCGAAGTTGCGCAGCCCGTCGAGGTCCACGACCATCTCCCCCTTCTTGTCGGGCGACACCCCTTCGACCATCGCCTGCGCCACGGCGCCCAGGATCCAGTCGAAGGCGATCGTCTGCGCCGGGAGGACGTCGTCCACTGCCAGGTCGGGTAATCCGAACTTCACCATTCCCAGCGTGATGGCGCGAAAGTGGTTGTGGGCGAACTCGTACTGGTGAATCGCGATGTGGTGACGAGCAAAGGGCACGTTCCCCTCCCAGCCGTCGAGGCGGAGCTTCTTCCACGCCTCGGGGGAGAACATCTCCCGGGTGTCCTGGTCCCAGACGAAGCCCTTCTGCGCCGTCGCCACGTCGGCGAAGAGCTGCTCGCCCGCGCGCATGCGGGTGAAGGTCGGGTCCTCGTCGAACATCGAGCTGAAGACGACCACCCCCTTGGCGGCAGACACGTCGCCGGCCTGGGCGGCGGTGAGGCCACGGGTGAAGTGCGTGAGGAGATCCGGCGCCGGCGGCGGAAACTGGGCGATCGTCGGCGCGAAGACGAGCGCGGTGGGCGCCTTGCTCCCCATCGGCGGCGCGGCGTGCAGGTCGATGCCGGGGAAGCTCGTCTTCACCCCCTCGAGCACCTGCTTCACCAGATCGCCCGAGGGGGGCGCGGGCAGGTAGATCGCCAGATCGAGCGGGCGCGCTGCGACCTTCAGCGAGACGGTTTGCTCGTCCCGGTGACAGCCGGCGACGAGCGCGACGGCAGCCGCCGCGAAGGAGGAGAAGAGAAGGACGACCGGGCGACGCATCGCCGGGGACCTTAGCGCAAAGCGGCGCGCCGTCAGCGTGGCAGCGCGCGCAGAAATTCCAGATCCAGGAGATCCTTCGGTCTGCCCGCCGCACGCTTCGCGCGCTCGAGGCCTTCCTGGTGCTCGGCGACTAAGTTACCAAGCTTTCCGGGCCGCTTCGGAGAATGCCTGCGTCTCTTCCAGCCAGACGATTCGCCCCGTTGGCGTCTTCGCCAAGCTGCGCCGCAGCAGATCGACGTCCACGTCGCGCGCGAACAGGTCGATCACAGCGTCCACGGCAGATACCGCCACGGCAGTGAGGCTAGCATGTCGCGCGGCGCGACCCTGGTTGTGCTACTCGCGCGCCTGTCATGGACGACGACGTCACCCGGCTGAAGGCCGACATCGAGAAGCGCAAGACCTTCGCCATCATCAGCCATCCCGATGCGGGCAAGACCACGCTGACGGAGAAGCTGCTTTTGTACGGGGGAGCCATCCAGCTCGCCGGCGCGGTCAAGGCGAAGCGCGGGCGGCAATCGGCGGTCTCCGACTGGATGCAGATGGAGCGCGAGCGCGGCATCTCCATCACCTCCAGCGTCCTCCAGTTTCCGTACAAGGGCTGGAAGATGAACCTCCTCGACACGCCCGGTCACGCCGACTTCAGCGAGGACACCTACCGCACGCTGCACGCGGCGGACGGCGCCGTCATGCTGCTCGACTGCGCCAAGGGCGTCGAGGCACAGACCAAGAAGCTGTTCAGCGTCTGCAAGCAGCGCCGCCTGCCCATCTTCACCTTCGTGAACAAGATGGACCGTCCGGGGCGCGAGCCGTTCGACCTGATCGGCGAGGTGGAGAGCGTGCTCGGGATCGGCGTGTACCCGATCACCTGGCCCATCTACCGCGGCGGGCAGTTCCGCGGCGTGTACCACCGGGTGTCGAAGCAGGTTTATCTGTTCGACGGCGCGAGCTCGCACGGGCAGCTGTCCGGCTCGGAGATCGCCGCGGTGAAGGTGACCGGGCTCGACGATCCGCTGCTGCTCGAGGAGCTGGAGCAAGAGGGGTACGCCCGCCTCCTGGAGGAGAGCGAGCTGCTGGAGATGGCGGGCGACGCCTTCGACCACGACAAGTTCCTCAAGGGCGAGGTGTCGCCGATGTTCTTCGGGAGCGCGATGAACAACTTCGGGCTCGAAGCGTTCCTCGAGAGCTTCTGCACGCTCATGCCGCCGCCCGCGCCGCGCAACAGCGACGAGGGGCCGATCGAGACGACGCGCCCGTTCAGCGCCTTCGTCTTCAAGATCCAGGCGAACATGGACAAGTCGCACCGCGACCGGCTCGCGTTCCTGCGCATCTGCTCGGGGCGCTTCGAGCGCGGCATGAAGGTAAACCAGATCCGCACCGGCAAGGAGCTGCGGCTGGCCAACCCGACGACCTTCATGGCGCAGGAGCGCACCATCGTAGAGGAGGGGACGGCCGGTGACGTGGTCGGCGTCTACGATCCGGGGCTCTTCGAGATCGGCGACACGCTGAGCGTGAAGGGGAAGTTCCGCTTCGAGGAGATCCCGGCGTTCTCGCCAGAGCACTTCGCGCGGGTCGCGATGATGGATCCGATGCGGCGCAAGCAGCTGAAGAAGGGGCTCGACGAGCTGGCGCAGGAGGGGACCATCCAGCTGTACCGGCCGAACCACGGCCGCGAGGGCGATGCCATCCTCGGCGCGGTCGGTCGCCTGCAGCTCGAGGTGGTGAAGTACCGCCTGGAGCACGAGTACGACTGCGGCGTGCGGCTCGAGCCGATGAGCGTCGACTTCGCCCGCTGGCTGGTGATGAAGGACGGCTCGCCGGTGGACCTGAACGCGTTCGACCGCGGCCAGGTGGGGACCGCGGCGCTGAACATCCGCGGCCGACCGGTGGCGCTGTTCGCCGGTGAGTGGCAGCTGAACAGCGCCAAGCGGCAGTTCCCCGAGCTGAACTTCGAAGAGACGGGGCACACGCGAGAGTGAGCGTGACGTCTTCGGCGAACGGGCCGGAGATCGATCCGGCGGCGGCGATCCTCGGATTCGCCGCCGCTGTTCTTCTGTACATCTGCTGGCGGATCGTCCGCGCCTGGTGGCGGTCGCGGCGGATGCGCCGGCGCAATCAGGTGGCCATCGCGGGCGAGAGCGCCGCGGGGAAGCTGCTGGAGAAGCACGGGTACACGCTGCTCGGCGCGCAGGTGCGGCACGTGTACACGCTGGTGATCGACGGCGCGCCGCGGGAGATCGAGCTGCGCGCCGACTACCTGGTGGAGAAGGGCGGGCGCAGCTACGTCGCCGAGGTGAAGACCGGCGCCGTGGCGACGAAGATCGAGACCGCGGCGACGCGCCGGCAGGTGCTGGAGTACGCCGTGGCCTTCGGGACGGACGGCGTGCTCCTGGTGGACATGCAGGAGCGGGAGATACGGGACGTGGTGTTTCCGCGGTTCCGGGAGAGGGGATGACTGTCATGCTGGATGACCTGACCGAGCTGAGAACGTTCCGGGCGATCCTCGCTGCGGGGAGCTTGTCTGACGCGGCCCGAGAGCTCGGGACCACCCTCGCGGTGGTGTGCGCCCGGCTCGACTCGCTCGAGGCACGCGTGGGCGTGCGTCTGGTGCATCGCACGACGGAATCCGTCTCGCCGACCGACGAGGGCAGCGGGTTGCTCGTGGACGTGGACCGCGCGCTCGAGGCCCTTGCCGCGGGGGAGGAGAGGCTGGCGAACGGGCGCGACATGGTCGTGGGCACGCTGAAGGTCAGCTCACCGGTGTCCTTCGGGCGACAGCACGTCGCGCCGGTGCTCGGCATGCTCGCGCGCGAGCATGCGCGGCTCGAGGTCTCCCTGCGGCTCGAAGACCGGCCCGTCGATCTGGCGCGCGATGGGCTCGACGTCGCCGTGCGCGTGGGCGAGCCGGCCGACAGCTCCGCGGCGATGCGCAAGCTGACCGACAACCGGCGCGTGCTCGTGGCGTCCCCCGAGTACCTGGACCGCGCAGGCCGGCCGCTCGCGGTGAGCGATCTCGAAGGGCACGACTTCCTTCGCTACGGGAGTGCCCGTGCGCCGTGGCGGTTGCGCGGATCGGGCGGCAAGACGGCCAGCGTGTCCGCGCCGGCCCGATTGCGGGCGGACAGCGGGGATGTGGTGCGCGACTGGGCGCTTGCCGGGTACGGCATAGCGCTCAAGTCGGCGATAGACGTCGCGCGAGACCTCGAACGCGGCACGCTCGAGCGCGTATTGCCGCAGTGGTACGGCGCGCCGGCGCCCGTGGTGGCGCTCTATCCTTCGGCCGAGCACACGCCGTTGAAGACGCGATTGTTTCTCGATGCGCTGGCGGAGAGCCTCGAACGGGCGGTTGCGCGCGCCGATGGGAGATAGCCGAGCGACGGGGCATGGCCGGAGATCTTGAGTACGCCTTCGCCGTTCACTGACGGGTGAGGTGCACGTTGACCGGTGACGGGCCTTGGTCGAGTAAGACGCTGCCGTCGGCGTTGCTGCCGTTCACCTGGAGATCGAAGGCGATAGGCGCTCCGTACATGCTGTTGGCGCTCGACCCGCAGGTGCTCGCGTCGCACTGGCACACGTTGAGGAGACCGCAGAAGGCCCAGCGGTTGCAGTTGACTGGGTAGAGCGCACCGTTCCAATCGAGATTGAGGGTGCACGCATCGGCGGTGCCGTAAGAAGTCTGTACGGTCGGGAGGCAGCTGTAGAGGTTCAGCGACGGCTGCAGCTCGTCGAGGAAGGCGAAGCCGCTTGCATGGCTTTCGATGATTGCGCGCCCAAATCGAATCTCAGCTATCATTTCGCGCGGTTGCG
>JAMFST010000758.1 GCA_026225435.1 Labilithrix luteola | reverse complement strand
TGCTCGCTCGGCCCGGACCTCATGTATCCCTTCCTCGCCGAGCTGGCGGAGAAGTCGAATGCGGCCATCTCCTGTTATCCGAACGCGGGATTGCCCAATCCGCTGTCGCCGACCGGCTTCGATCTGCTCCCCGCGGACATGGGGCGCTACCTGGGGGAGTTCGCCCAGGGTGGCTTGATCAACATCGCCGGCGGCTGTTGCGGCAACACGCCGGAGCACATCGCGGCCATCGCCAAGGCGCTCGACGGCCGCCACCCGCGCGAGCTCGCCGAGGTGAGGGAGGCCGAGGACAAGATCTCGGTGTCGGTCCCCGCGGAGGTGGAGTCCCAGCGTCCGCTGCGTCTCTCCGGCTCGCAGCCGTTCACCCAGCAGATCGGCGTGTACATGATGATCGGCGAGCGGACCAACGTGGCCGGCTCACCGAAGTTCGCCAAGCTGATCAAGGAAGGGAAGTACGAGGACGCGGTCAGCGTCGCCCGCCAGCAGGTGGAGAACGGCGCCAACGTCATCGACATCTGCATGGACGAGGGGATGATCGACGGCGTCGCTGCGATGACCCGCTACCTCTCGCTGCTCGGCACCGAGCCGGAGGTGGCCAAGGTCCCCTTCATGGTCGACTCCTCGAAGTGGGAAGTCGTCCTCGCGGGCCTCAAGTGTCTGCAGGGGAAGGGAATCGTCAATTCGATCTCGCTGAAGGAAGGCGAGGACGCGTTCCGTGAGCGCGCCAGGACCATCCTGCAGTACGGCGCGGCCGTGGTGGTCATGGCCTTCGACGAGAACGGGCAGGCGGCGACCTACGCCGAGAAGATCCGCATCTGCGAGCGCGCGTATCGCATCCTGACGGGCGAGCTCGGGTTCCCGCCCGAGGACATCATCTTCGACCCGAACATCCTCACCGTCGCCACGGGCATCGAGGAGCACAACAACTACGCGGTCGATTTCATCGAGGCGACGCGCTGGATCAAGGCGAACCTGCCGCACGCCAAGGTGAGCGGCGGCGTGTCCAACGTGTCGTTCAGCTTTCGCGGCAACAACCACGTCCGCGAGGCGATGCACTCGGCGTTTCTCTATCACGCGATCGCCGCCGGCATGGACATGGGCATCGTCAACGCCGGCATGCTCGAGGTGTACGAGGAGATCGAGCCGGAGCTGCGCGAGCTGGTGGAGGACGTGCTCCTCAACCGGCGCCCCGACGCGACCGAGCGCCTGGTCGACTACGGGGAAAAGCTCAAGGCACGGAGCGCCGGCGAGTCGGCCGCGCAGACCGACAAGAAGGCCGCCGAGTGGCGCGGCGGCACCGTCGAGGAGCGCCTCTCCCACGCGCTGGTGAAGGGGATCGACACGTACATCGACGCCGACACCGAGGAGGCACGGGCGAAGTTGAAGCGCCCGCTCGCGGTCATCGAAGGGCCGCTGATGGACGGCATGAGCGTCGTCGGCGATCTCTTCGGCGCGGGGAAGATGTTCCTCCCGCAGGTGGTGAAGTCGGCGCGCGTGATGAAGAAGGCGGTCGCCTATCTGTTCCCCTTCATGGAGGCGGAGAAGGCGGAGATGGCCGCCTCCGGGCAGGT
>JAMFST010000079.1 GCA_026225435.1 Labilithrix luteola | reverse complement strand
GTTGGCGCGGTGCGCAAGGGGCCGAAACTCCCCGAGAATCCAGCCCACGCGAGTGGCATGTCGGATGCTCCTACGGCCCGGCCCAAGGAGATTCCCATGATGCTGATCAACGGTAGAGCACTCATCCTCGCCTCGAGCCTCGTTGCCGGCACGTTCGCGGCCGGGTGTTCCCACAACGCACCGCCGCCGGCGAGCGCGGAGGCCGTCTCCACCACGACGACCACGAGCACCGACGTGACCCTCCATCAGGTGCGCCGCGGCGACATGCGCCTGTCCGAGAGCCTGCTGCGGCGGTGCAAGGTGGACGTGGACAACGCCGCCACCGCGCCGAAGTTCCAGTTCGACCAGGCGCAGATCACCGATGACGATCGAGCCATCCTCGATCAGGTCGCCGCGTGCGTGACCAGCGGCCCGCTCCACGGCACGAAGCTCGAGCTGATCGGCCGCGCCGATCCGCGTGGCTCGGATGCGCACAACATGGCGCTCGCCTCGTCGCGCGCGAACGCGGTCGGCGCCTACCTGAAGTCCGCTGGCGTACCTGATGGTCAGATCGGCGAGGTGTCGCGCGGCGCGATGGACGCCACCGGGACCAACGAGCAGGGGTGGCAGCAAGATCGACGTGTCGATCTCGATCTGACTCCTTGAGGCGGGCCGGTCCGTGATGCACTTCTGTGCATGCTCATCTCTTCGCCCGCGCGATCGCTCTCGTTGATCTCTGCGCTGGTCGTCACGCTGGGTGCCTGCGGCTCCAGCAGCTCGGGTAACGGCGACGGCGCGGGCGGCGGCGGCAGCACGGACGGTGGCGGCGCCGGTTCGGGGGGCGGCGCCGACAGCGGCTCCGGGAGCGGTGGAAACGGCGGCGGCTCGGGCTCGGACGGTGGCTCGGGCGGCTCCGGCTCCGGTGGGAGCGACGGTGACGGCGGGTCGGGGAGCGGCGTGGTTGCCGACACCTTCGGCGGCGCGTTCCGCCACGGCATGAACGACGGCCACGTGAACCCGAACTTCACCGACAACCAGGGGGGCGCGCTCGGCATCGCGTCGGGCGCCGACAGCAACCGGATGAAGCTGCCGGAGTACTTCCTCGACCAGTGGGGCGTCGGCGTCCGTACCGACGCGGCCACGAGCTACGTCACCGGCGGGATGAGCAACCTGGTCTGCTTCCTCATCGGCCCGAGCCAGGACCACTCGACCGCGCCGGCCAACAGTGACACCGGCACTCTCGAGCAGTACATTCCCACAAACCTGTACGAGCCGATCTTCGCCGCCGACGGCAGCGTCAACCCGGCGAACTACTGGGCCAAGTACGTGGAGGAGACGGTCACCGCGTACAAGCCGTGGGTGCGCATCTGGGAGGTGTGGAACGAGCCCGACTGGACGCCGAATTACTCGACCACCCAGGGCTGGGCGACCGCGGCGCCGACCGTGGCCGACCTGCCGCGCTTCAACGGCGCGATCTTCGACTACATCCGCATGCTGCGCGTGACCTACGCGGTGGCGAAGAAGGTCGACCCGACGGCGCAGGTGGCGCTCGGCGGGATCGGCTACCCGACGTTCCTCTCGGCGCTCCTCCGCTACACCGATCAGCCGATGACGGGCGCGGTGTCGGCGGACTACCCGGCGAAGGGGGACGCGTACTTCGACGTGCTGAACTTCCACTATTACCCGCTGTACACGCCGGGGAATTCGGACGCGGCGGCGGACGGCTTCCTCTCGCTGAAGAGCCAGTTCCAGGCGGTGATGACCGCTGCGGGCGTCACCGGCAAGAGCTGGAACGCGACCGAGACGGGCGCGCCGCGCTACGCCTTCGGCACCTCACCCGGCGGCGAGGACTACGCGAAGAACTACATCCTCAAGGTGATGCTCGACGCGCACCTCGCCGGGATGATCGGCGTCGACTGGTTCCTCCTCAGCGACGGCGCGCAACCGGGCGCGAGCACCGACCCGTATCAGTACATGGGGCTGTACCAGGACATCGCCTCGCTCGCGCAGCCGTCCGACGCGGTGAAGACGTCGACGGGCGTGGCGTACTCCACGCTCGGCCTGCTCCTGAAGGGGGCGACGGTGGATCAAGGTAAGACGACGGCCCTCGCGCTCCCGGCGACCATCAAGGGGGGCGCGTTCCACACGACCGCCGGTCACACGGTGGTCGCGCTGTGGGCCGTCTCGGCTGCGCCGACGACGACCGCCGAGACGGCGACCGCGAGCTACTCGATCGCCACCACCGGTTCGATCACCGCCTACGCGTGGGACTACGCGACGACGAAGAGCACGACCACGCTCACGTCGAGCGGCGGCAGGGCGACGCTGTCGCTCACCTCGACGCCGCAGTTCTTCGACGTGCCGTGACGCGGGGCTGCAGGGCGGCTCTCGGCCGGCCGGGGGGGGCCGTTGCGCGTTTTGGAGGTAGCTGAACGCAGATTCATCTACGTCGGGGCGAAGTTGCTCACGCATCGTTGTCCGACGCGGCAATCGCTCCCCAGCACAACGAGAGGATGTCGCGGATCGGCGCTTCGCGATCCCGGTCGCGGACCTTCTCCAGCTTGCGGCCGAACGGTCGGAGAGCGTTGCTGATGAATTCCACGAGGAGCTCGGAATCGATGTCCTTGATCACCCCCTCCTCCTTGCCGCGATCGAGTAGCGCCGTCGGCGTGTCGAAGGTCATCGGCAACTCCTCCTCGATGCGCTTCGTGTACGCGTCCGAGCACTCGATCTGCTCGACGAACTTCTCGTCGGCCACGTGCGCGCAGCATTCGCGAATGAACTCGCGACACGCTTTCTCGAAGCCCTCCCTGACCGGCAAACCGGCGTCGTCAAAGAAAGGGGCGGCCGTCGATGACTTGAGGAGCACGTACAGATATCCGACGAGCTCGATCTTGTTCGCGAAGTACCGGTACACCGTGCCGGTGGCGACACCAGCGCGGCGGGCGACAGCGTCCATGGAGAGCGCCTCGAGGCCGTGCTCGAGCACCTCCGCTTGGGCGGCATCCAGGATCGCGTGCTCCTTCCGGTAATCTCGTTGTCGCGGCATCGACGCCTCGAGGGTTGGTGAATCTGCGTTCAGCTACGTCCAGAACCGAGATCGCGACACCCCCGTCGCGACGGCCCTGACGTCTGCGCGCGTATGGCGCCCGCTCCGTAGCACCGTGATACGACCGTGCCATGCGCGTCCTCAAGCTCGTGACGTGGAGCGCCACGGCCGCTCTCGGGTTGCTGTCGCAAGGGTGCTTCGCCAACGGCGCGCGCAACCCGAAGTTCACCGCCGACCGCGCGCCGGCGCCGGTGATGCACTTCGACCCGGCGATCTGTCTGTCGGCCGATACGCCGCTCGACGGGCCGGCGGCGAAGAATGCCAAGCAGTTCGAGGAGCGGCTCCGCGCGGAGCTGCCGGTGAAGGCGGTGCCGCTCGCTCCGGACGCGCGCGCCTTCGTCTGCGAGCGGCTCGCGTCCGACAAGGCGTTCTTCCGCTGGGAGGCGATCGGGGTCGACTGGGTGCTCCGTCCGGTGCCGCGCGTGTTCATCCACGAGCTGGCTACGCGCAACGGGGCGGCGACGCTGCTCCTGCCGATCGTGCGCTCGCCGCCGTGCTGGTTCCCGACCACCCGGCGCCTCTGCTCGGAGAACCACGACGCGATCTACGTCGGCGTGTTCCTCATCTCGTCGGACGGCACCGTGCTGTACGAGTCGGAGGCGGAGATCGGCCCGTCGTCGAGCGTTGCCAAGGTGGACAAGGTGATGGACCACCTGCTCGAAGGGATCCCCGCGAGCTACACCGCGGCGCACGACGACGTGCCGCCGTTCTCGCTGGTGATCTTGCCGCCGGGGACGATGGAGCAGGACAAGGCCGAGGTGGAGCAGCTCGAGCGCAACCCGCCCTGACCGGTCCACGCGTTCCGCGGTAGCCTGCGCGGGCATGTGTGATGACGACTCGCTCGACGACATGGTCGCCTTCCGTCTCCGTCAGGAGGCCCTCTCGCGGCGTACATTTGGAGCTGTCGCGCTCGGCGCCGGCCTCGTGGCTTGCGCGCCCGCGGCCGCCTCTTCGTCCTCGTCGCCGTCAGCGGCCAGCAGCGCTGCCGTAGAGATCTCCGACGCGGAGGTCACCATCCAGACGCCCGACGGCACCTGCGACGCCTACTTCGTCCATCCGGTGAACGGCGCGCATGCCGCGGTCCTCGTCTGGCCGGACATCTTCGGCCTGCGCCCCGCCTTCCGCGAGATGGGCAAGCGACTGGCGCAGTCGGGCTACGCCGTGCTCGTCGTGAACCCCTTCTACCGCGTGCAGAAGGCGCCGACCGCTCCCGAGCACCCCAACTTCGAGGACCCCGAGACGCGCAAGGCGCTGATGGGTCTCGCCGGAACGCTCACCCCCGCGACCGAGGTGACCGACGCCAAGACCTTCACCGCGTGGCTCGATCAGCAGCCGGCCGTGGACAAGACGAAGAAGATGGGGACCACCGGCTATTGCATGGGCGGACCGCTGGTGATGCGCACCGCGGCGAGCGTGCCCGATCGCATCGGCGCGGCGGCGACCTTCCACGGCGGCGGGCTGGTGACCGACAAGCCGGACAGCCCGCACCTACTCATCCCGCAGATGAAGGCGAAGTTCCTCATCGCCATCGCCGCCAACGACGACGCCAAGCAGCCGGACGCGAAGGACAAGCTGAAGGCCGGCTTCGCCCAGGCGAGCCTTCCCGCCGAGATCGAGGTGTACGCCGGCGTGAACCATGGCTGGTGCCCGCCCGACTCGCACGTCTACGACCGCGCGGCGGCGGAAAAGGCCTGGTCGCGGCAGCTGGCGCTCTTCCAGTCGGCGCTCGGGTGAGGGGCTGAGCATGCACCTCGCAGCGTTCATGCGGCCGGCGAGCATCCACACCGGCGCCTGGCGGTACCCGGGCGCCTGGCCGGATGCGAACTTCAACTTCGCGCACATGCGCGAGCTGATCGGAAAGCTGGAGGCGGCGCGCTTCGACGCCTTCTTCATGGCCGATCACCTCGCGGTGCTCAACATGCCGATCGCCGCGCTCAAGCGCAGCCACACGGTCACCTCGTTCGAGCCCTTCACCTTGCTGTCGGCGCTGGCGGCGGTGACGGAGAAGATCGGCCTGGTCGCCACCGGCTCGACCAGCTTCGACGCGCCCTATCACGTGGCGCGCAGGTTCGCCTCGCTGGACCACATCAGCGGCGGGCGCGCCGGATGGAACATCGTTACAACGGCCAACCCCGATGCGGCGCTGAACTTCGGGTACGACAGCCAGATGGACCACGACGACCGGTACCTCCGGGCGCGCGAGTTCTACGACGTGGTCACCGGGCTGTGGGACAGCTTCGCCGACGACGCCTTCGTGCGCGACGTCGCCGCCGGGGTGTACGTCGATCCCGCGCGCATGCACACGCTCGATCACCACGGCGCGTCCTTCGACGTGCACGGCCCGCTCAACATCGCGCGGCCGGTGCAGGGCTGGCCGGTGATCTTCCAGGCGGGCGCGTCCGAGGCCGGGCGCAAGCTGGCGGCGGAGACGGCGGAGGTGATCTTCGCCTCCGAAGGATCGCTCGAGACGTGCAAGGCGTTCCGCGCCGACATGCACGCGCGCATGCGGGCGATCGGGCGAGACGTGACGGAGCTGAAGGTGCTGCCGGCGGCGTTCGTCGTGGTGGGTGACACGGTGGAGGACGCGCAGGCGAAGCGGGCGAAGCTGGACAGCCTGGTGCACTACGACAGCGGGATCGGCACGCTCAACGAGCGGCTCAACTTCGACGTCTCCGGCTACGACCCCGACGGGCCGCTGCCGATCGCCGACATCCCCGAGACGAAC
The DNA here is from genome assembly GCA_026225435.1 of Labilithrix luteola. Classification (GTDB taxonomy): domain Bacteria; phylum Myxococcota_A; class Polyangia; order Polyangiales; family Polyangiaceae; genus JAMFST01. The sequence goes on along the minus strand of JAMFST010000079.1, from coordinate 2,669 downwards.
GCCAGCAAGACCGGCCAGGCACGCATCCTCGATCTGGCGCGCTCGCAGAAGCTGACCATCCGCCAGCTGGCGGAGCGCGCCGGCAGCTACTACGGCCTGTCGTTCGTGGGCACGCCGGTGACCATCGCCGACGAGATGGAGCGCTGGGTGCGCGAGGACGCGAGCGATGGCTTCACCATCATGTTCCCCTGGTTGCCGGGCGGGCTCGACGACTTCACCACGCGCGTGGTGCCCGAGCTGCAGCGGCGCGGTCTGTTCCGCCGCGAGTACGAGGGGAGCACGCTGCGTGAGCACCTCGGGTTGAAGCGGCCAGCGAACCGGTTCTTCACCGCGTAACGGTGTTACGTGCGGCCACGCCGCTTCACCGGCGGCGCAGCGCAGCCTCGAGACGGGCTTCATCGATCTCGTCTTCGGAGATGGCCTCCAGGGCGACGCGCACGGCCGGATCGGCGCTCGCAGCGGCGGCCACGCGAACCCGAGCGCGCGCTTCTCCACGCAAGGCCAGACCGGCGCCGACTCGCTGCTCGGTCGGGGCACCCGGATCGGTGAGCACGGCGAGCAGCTCCTCGTCGGGGAGCGCGAGCTGGCGGAACGAGGACTGCGCACCGGACAGGTCGGCTCGCCAGCGCGCGATGGACCGCTGACCGCGCGCGAGCAGATCGCCAGGGACGCGTCGTTGATGGGCGAGCTGGTGGCGCTCGAGCGCCTGCTCGATCCGAGCGGCGATCGCCTTCACCTCGGCACGCTCGCCGCGGGTCGCCACCGTGCGCTCCTTGCCGTCGACCCCGCGCAGCAGCAGCGCGGTGTAACGGCCCGTGCTCTCGTCGTCACCGGTCAGCCCGACCGAGCGCAGCGACCGGTACGACAGGAACGTGCGCCTCCGCCCTTCGCGCAGGAGCAGACCATCGGCGCCGATGGAGAGCGACGACCGGCCAAGCAGCGAGATCCCGAAGAGTGTCGCCAGCGTCGGGCCGATCACCGCGGCGAGGAAGGTCGCGCGTAGCCCCCAGGTGAAGGCGAGCACGGAGCACGCCGCGAAGACGAGCGTCGCGCCGAGACCTCCGAGCAGCAGCCCTGCGGCCGAGGTGCGCAGCGCGACGACGGGGTCGCGCGAGGAGGTCTCGTCGAGGTCGTCCGCCAAGGGATCACAGCGATCGGAGCACCCTCAGGCGGTCGTGCCAAGCCCGCCGCGACACGTCGGCATCCGGCGCCAGACGCTCGAAGGCGTGCGGCGCACCCGGGTGCACGTGCAGCTCGACCGAGACGCCGGCGTTCGCCAGCTTGCGCGCGTACTCGATGTCCTCGTCGCGGAAGATGTCGAGCTCCCCCACGTCGATGAACGCCGCGGCGAGACCGGTGAAGTCGGTGGTGCGCGCCGGCGCGGAGATGGGCGAGACGTCCTTGGCGCCGAGCTTGTCGCCCAGCAGCGCCTTCCAGCCGGTGTAGTTCGCGTCGTACGTCCAGGTGGTGAACGGGGCCAGCGCCGGATCCGGCGTGGTGTTGCGGTCGTCGAGCATCGGGTAGACGAGGATCTGCCGCGCCAGCGGGACCTCGTGCTCGCGGGCGAGGAGCGCGACGCCGGCGGCGATTCCCCCGCCACCGCTGTCGCCCATGATGGCGATGCGCGACGGATCGACGTTCATCTCGCGCGCGTTCTCCCGCAGCCACTGCACGGCGGCGAAGGTGTCGTCCATCGGCGTGGTGCCGGGGTGCTCGGGCGCGTAGCGGAACTCGACGGCGAGGAAGGGGACGTCGCTCTGCGAGACGTACTGCGCGACGACCGGGTGGTACATCTCGAGGTTGCCGCAGATCATCCCGCCGCCGTGGGCGTAGACCACCGCCGGGCCGGCGGACGCGCTGGCGCCGCCGGCGCTCTTCTTCGAGTACCAGCGCAGCTCGATCGACGCTCCGTCCTTGGTCTTGCAGGAGAGCTTCTTCAGCTCGACATCGGGGAACTTCGGCGTCTGGGTGGCGAGGTGGGTGATCAGCCCGTCGGTGGCCTGACGGAGCGTCTTCCAGTCGCCGCGCGCAGCGGGCGGAGGCGCCGTCTTCGCGAGCTCGGCGAAGGCAGCCATCACGGGAGCAATCTGGGGATCGAACGCGTAGGTCATGACCGGATCTAGCCACCGTCGTTCGCCCGCGTCGAGGCACGCTGCGTGACGCGAAGTGACGCGCCGCGTGAGCGATCCACGCGCCGATGGCGGCGCTATCATCGCAGCGAGTCCCCATGTCCAGCGCCGAGCCGACCACCGCCTCCACCATCTCCGCGCTGCTCCACGAGAAGCGGCTTGCGCGCCCGGCCGCGCCCTTCCTCCTGCTCGAGTCGGGGCCGGTGAGCTTTGCCGAGCTCGAGGCGGCGACCGATCGCCTGGCGACCGGCCTGCTCGACCTCGGCGTGGGTCACGGCGATCGCGTGGCCATCGCCGCGCCCAACGGGCTCGAGTGGCTGACGACGTTCTTCGCGACGACGAAGATCGGCGCCATCCTCGTCACGCTCAACGTGGTCTACCGCGAGCGCGAGCTGGGCTACATGCTCGGGCAGTCGGGGGCGCGCGTGCTCGTCTCGGCGCGCTCGCACACCGACTGCAGCTTCGCCCCGCTGTACGCGCAGCTGCGCGCCGCGGGGAAACTGCCGGCGCTCGAGCACATCGTCTTCCTGGGGGATGCCG
>JAMFST010000007.1 GCA_026225435.1 Labilithrix luteola | reverse complement strand
ATGGGGCCGGCCCTCGCCGCGGAGCCGCGCGTCGTCGGCGAAGAGCCGCTGATTCGCGAGGATTTTACCGAGCTGGCGAGGATGGGGCTCTTCGGGCTCCGGGCCCCTGCCGAGCTCGGCGGCCAGGGATTTACCTGCTCGGCGCATGCGCGCGTGCTCCAGGAGCTCGGCGGGGTCGACCCCTCGCGGGCCATGGCGCTGAGCGCGCACGGCTTCGTCGTCGAGGCGCTGCTCCTCTTCGGCACCGACGCGCAGAACCGTACGCACCTGCCCGGCCTCGCCGCGGGCAGCTCGATCGGTGCCTTCGCCCTCACCGAGACCGGCGCGGGCAGCGACGCCGGCGGTGTCCAGACCTACGCCGAGGCGCACGAGAACGGCTTCGTCCTGCGCGGTCGCAAGGCCTGGGTCACCAACGGGCCGCTCGCCGACACCTTCGTCGTCTTCGCCCGCACCTCACCGCCGGACGAGCGGGTGAAGCCGCGCATCACCGCGTTCCTCGTCCCGCGCGGGCCGGGGCTCACCACCGGCCCGCTCGACGCCAAGCTGGGGATGCGCGGCGCCGCCTCGTCGGAGATCGTGCTCGACGAGGTGCAGGTCGGGCGCGAGGCGCTGCTCGGCGAGGTCGGGCGCGGCTTCAAGGTGGCCATGGCGGTGCTCAATCGCGGCCGCCTCGCGCTCGCCGCCAGCGCCTTCGGGCAAGCCAAGCGGCTGATGCGGCTGTCGGTCGAGCGGGCGGAGAGCCGTCACGCCTTCGGCCGCGCCATCGGCGGCTTCGCGCTGACCAAGGACAAGGTCGCGCGCATGATGTCCGAGCTCTACGCGCTCGAGAGCCTGCTCTACCTGACCACCTCGTTCGTCGACGGCCGGGTGCGGGACCCGTCGATCGAGTGCGCCATCGCCAAGGTGTTCGCCTCCGAGGTGCTGGTGCGGGTCGCCGAGGAGTCGAGCGCGCTCGCCGCCGGCGTTGGCTACGCGCGCGGCGCCCCCTGGGAAAAGCACCTGCGCGACGCGCGCGCGCACCTGATCTTCCCCGGCACCAACGAGATCCTCCGTTGCTTCGTCGGCCTGTCGGGCATGCAGGGGCCGGGGCGCGAGCTGACCGAGGTGTCCAAGGCGATGCGCGAGCCGATCAAGGGCTTCGGCCTGCTCAGCGATTTCGCCGTGCGCAAGGCGCGCAGCGCGCTCGGTCGCGAGCGAATCAGCCGGGTGCACCCCTCGCTGGCGCGCGACGTGGCGGTCCTCGAGAGCAACGCCACCGAGCTGGCGCGCAACGTCGACAAGGTGCTGCGCAAGCACGGGAACCAGATCGCCGAGATGCAGTTCTCGCAGAAGCGCGCCGCCGACATGGCCATCGACCTGTACGCCATCGCCGCCGTGGTCGCGCGCACGAGCCGGCAGGTCGAGCGCCGCGGCGAGGAAGGCGCGCGCCGCGAGCTCGGGCTCACCTCGATCTTCGTCTCGGCCGCCCAGATCCGCCTGGCCGACAACGTCGCCGCCTTCGAGCGCAACGACGACGAGCTCCGCAAAGCGGTCGCCGACAAGGCGTACGTCGACGGCGGCTACCCGTTCGATCTGTGGTGAGAGGGCGTTCAGAAGCCGCCGAGATGGCTGCGAGGTTAGGGCGGGCGGAGGGAGACGTACTTATGTGACTTATGTACGTTGACCGACCCCGACCGACGATT
>JAMFST010000757.1 GCA_026225435.1 Labilithrix luteola | reverse complement strand
GGGGTTCTGGTCGACGTGCAGGTGCGTGCCGCTCTCGAGGTAGGCGAACTTGAAGCCGTCATCGCACGCGAGCTGCTCGTCGGCCGTAGTGTAGAAGGTGAGCGGCAGGTCGAAGGCGTCCCCGAACATGTGGCGCGAGTTGTTGGCGCAGGTGCCGTCGCAGCCGAGCGGATCGCCGCAGAGCGACTCGCAGGTATCTTCCTGGTGCTTGGGGCTGCGGAAGCCGCTGATGACGTCCACCGCCACGCCGAGCGACTCGCGAAACGCCTCCAGCGAGGCCACGGCCGCGGGGTTCATCAGCACGATGTGCCCGTACCCCTGGGAGATCTCCGTCCCCACCAGCTCGACGAGCTCGAAGTGCGCCGCCACGTCGACGGTGAGCGGATAGACCTCGCCGGTCTGCGGGTTCAGCAGGTCGTCGGCGTCGAGGAAGCAGGTCGGCGCCAGCTCGCCGGTCGCGAGGTGGTCGGCGTAGGTCGCGGTCATCGCGGCATTCAGGAAGGTCTGGATGACCACCCCAGACGGATACGTCAGCGCCGGGCAGCCGCCCGCGTCGATGGGGGACGGCGGTGGAGACGCGTCGCCCGACGGGGAACCATCGAGCCCCGCGTCGACCGAACCGTCCGCGGCATCGACGGAGGCGTCACTCGAGGCGTTCACCGAAGCGTCGTCGCCGGAATCGACGCCTGCGTCGGCCGACGGATCCGGATCGGGATCCCGGCCGAAGCCTGGCGCGCTGCCTCCGCTGCAAGCGACGCCCCCCAGAACGAGCGCCAGAGCGAAGAAGCCCGACGCGACGAACCGGCGATGCACCGGCTCACTGTACCGGGATTCGCGCCGCGTGCACCTCGTCGAGCGCCAGCAGCAGATCGCCGATCATCCGCCCGCGGGCGTGGATCTGCTCCGGTGTCACCACCGCGCGCAGGGTCCGGGCGATGACCGCCGCGTCCTTCGGCTCGGGGGCGAGCGCCGCGAGACGCACGAACAGCCGCAGCGCCACCACGTTGTCCTCGAAGGAGGTGCGCCGCACCGCGAATACCCCGGAGGCACGCTCGTCGACGCTCTCGGCGAAGAAGCCGCCCCCGCGCGTGTCCTCCAGCTCCGCCTGCATCCCCCGCGCGAGGCTGCGCGCCTCCGTCAGCCAGCGCTTGTCGTGGGTCAGCTCGAAGAGCCGCACCAGCCCCCAGGCGAACGTCGCGTTGTCACCGAGGAGCAGCGGCGCGCTCGTCCCCGCCTTGGCCTCGTCGTGGGTCAGCCCGACGAGCCCCGCCTTGCCCGTCGAGCGCCGGTGCGTCGCCAGGATTCGCTCTGCCGCCGCCACCGCATGCTCCCGCGCCGCCGCGCTCCCGGTGGCCTCCGCGTAGGTGCAGTAGGCCGCGACCGCGAGCCCGTTCTCCCGCGCGTACTCGTGCGTGTCGACCCGCGGAGCACCGATCGCCCGCCGCCCGGCCGCATCCTTTGCATAATACACGTGACCATCGACGAAGGCGCCACCGGCCACGTGCGCCCCCACGTCCGCGTCCTGGCTGGCGTAGAACCCGCCGTCGGCGCCGCGGAGCGTGTGATCGAGGTACCCGAACATCGCGTCGGCGACCGCCTTCCACTGCGCGTCGTGCGTCTCGCGGAACGCCTTGCTGTAATTGTCCAGCGCGCCCGCGTTGAACGTCATCAGCTTCTCGAAGTGCGGGTGCGCCCAGTCCCCGTCGGTCGAGTACTGGTAGATGCCGCCGTCGACCGGATCGACGATGGCCTCTTGCCTGGCCAGCGTCTCCAGGAGGAACGGCATCCGCTGGCGATCGCCCGCCGCCGCGCGGGTCAGCACCCAGTCGTTGTCGGTGTACAGCGCCGCCTTCTGCCCGTGCCCCCAGCTCTTCTGCTCGAGATCGCGATACTCGTCGAGCTCGAGGCTCACCGAGCGCTGGATCCAGGCCAGCTCCTCGGCGGGAAACGGCGTGCTCGCGACCGCCGGCTTGGCCTCCGTCGCGCCGCTGTCCCCCGCCCGCTTCTCCGCTCCGCCGACCGCCGTATTCAGCAGGGCGAGGAGGTCGTCCGGAGAAATGTACCCCCGGTATTTCCCCAGCTCGTGCCCGTCGGCGTCGAACACCACCGTCGCCGGCCACCCGTAGGCCGCGTAGCGATCGCCGATCTCCGGCCGCTGGTCGATGTCCACCTTGGCGGCGAGGAAGCGCTCGGCGATGAGCTTCACCACCGCCGGGTCATGGTACGTGGTCGAGTCCATCACGTGGCACCAGTGGCACCACTCGGCCGCCCCATCGAGGATGACCAGCCGCCGCTCGCTCTTCGCCCTGGCGAAGATCTCGGGCGACAGATCCCGCCATTCCACGAGCGGCGCCTTCGCCGAGGCATCGGGCGAAGGCTCGTCGGCGCTCGCGGCTGCCGCGGCCGACGCGGAAGTGTGCGCCGGCGCCGCGGACGCAGCGGCAGCAGGGGATACCGGTGCTCGCGACGCCGGCGCGCATCCCGCGGCGAGGAGCATCAGCGGGGCCAGACACCACGGGGCGCGCATCGAGGAACAATACGCCGGTCGCGTACGCTGGTTTCGTCGAGGACGCCTCGCCAGACCTGTGGGACCATGACGCAGATGTCTTCGATCTCTCCCCTGGCTTCTCGTGCGGCCGCGCTCGCCGCCCCCTGCCTTCTCGCGCTGCTCACCTCGCTCGGCGCCTGCGCCAGCGATGGGATCGAGACGCGCAAGCAGTGCAATCACCACTGCTCGGCGGAATACGAGACCTGCAGCGAGCGCTCGCTCGGCGGCAACACGCTCAACAATTGCGGGTACGAGAACATGCGCTGCAACGCGCTCTGCCCGTCGAAATAGGAAAAGCACCGGCACCCCCTTTGTCGGCGAAAAAAGTGTCCGTTACTCTTCAATCATGCGCGTTCTCGTCATCGATTCGGATCTCGACGCATGCGATGCCATCTGCGACGCGTTGCTCGATGCGGGGCACAACGCCGTCAGCGTTCCCGATGGCGACGGAGCGCTGAAGGAGCTCGGCAAGGAGCCGTTCCCCGATCTGATCCTCCTCGACGTCATCGCCTCGCCGGACATGGACGTGTACAAGCGCGCCTCCGACGACGCGCGGCTCGCCAGCATGCCGGTGGTCTGCCTGTCGGCGACGAGCTTCCTGAACCGCAGCGAGTTCGAGAAGCACATCGCCCAGCTGGTGGTGCTGGAGAAGCCCTTCGGCATCAGCGCGCTGATGGACGCGCTGGTAACGGCGCAGTCGCGGACCTCCGGCAGCTTCACCGGGCCGCGGCCGCCCGACAGCCTGGTCACGCCGAGCGCCATCGCGCCG
>JAMFST010000756.1 GCA_026225435.1 Labilithrix luteola | reverse complement strand
GCCCCTCGGCGAGCCCCTCGACGAAGCGCCGGCCGCCGTCGAACAAGCGCAGATCGATCCCCGGCGCCTCGGACGACAGCCGCGCGTGCAGCTCGCGCAGCATGACGATCTCGATGTAATCGGAGGTGGCGACGCGGAAGCGGCGTGCCGCGGTCGCCGGATCGAAGACGGGCGCCTCGAGGATGGCCCCGAGCTCGGCGAGCGCATCGCGCAGGCGCGGCTGGATGGCGCGGGCGCGATCGGTGGGGACCAGGCTGACGTTCCGCGTGCCCCCGTCGGGCTCGCGCTCCCTCCCCTGCCCACGCACCAGCAGCGGATCGTCGAGCAGCGCGCGCAGCTTGGCGAGCGAGTGGCTCATCGCGCTCTGCGACACGCCGACAGCGGCAGCGGCACGGGTCACGTGGCACGTCGTCAGGAGCGCATCGAGCGCGCGCAACAGGTTGAGGTCCAGCCCGCGAAGATGAGCGTCGCTCATGATCGGAATGTAGCGCATCGATTGGCTTCATGACCTGGCCGGGCGCAGATTCTTCCTCGTCGAGCGGCGCATCGCTGCTCGAGAGCCAAGGATCATTCGCCATGTACGTCGTCGCTGGTGCTTCTGGAAATACCGGTTCTGTCGTTGCCGACACGCTGCTCGCCCGCGGAGAGAAGGTCCGCCTGATCGCCCGCGACCCCGCCAAGGTCGCGCGCTTCACCGCGCGTGGCGCCGAGGTGGCGCAGGCCGATCTCGACGACGTCGAGAAGGTCACCGCCGCGCTGCGCGGTCCCGACGTGAAGGGGGCCTACCTGCTCTTGCCGCCGCTCCACGGCGCGACCGATCTACGCAAGGACTACGGCCGGCGCACCGAGGCGCTCTTCCGCGCCGTCGAGGACGCGGGCGTGCCTCACGTCGTCCTCCTCTCCTCGATCGGCTCGCAGCTCACGAGCGGCACCGGCCCGATCCTCACCACCCACGACCTGGAGACGCGCTTCGCCTCGTCGAAGGCGGCGATCACCTTCCTGCGCCCCTCCGCCTTCGTGGAGAACTTCGCCAGCACGTTCGGCGCGCTGGCGCACGGGCTCTTGCCGACCTTCTACCTGGCCGACAAGCCGTTGGAGGTCGTCTCCGCGCGCGATATCGGTCGCGTCGCCGCCGAGGCGCTCGTGCAGAAGCCCGCGCTCTACGCCGGCGCCCGCGAGATCATCGAGCTGTCCGGCCCGCGCCCCGTATCCCCCCGCGACGTCGCCGCGTCGCTCACCCGCCTGCTCGGCCGCCCCATCGAGGTGCAGCAGGGGCCGGAGAGCGCCATCGTCGGCGCCCTCACGCAGCACGGCATGAGCACCGCCCTCGCCGAAGGAATCCACGAGATGACGGTCACGCTGAACGCCGGTCGCCTCGTCTTCCAGGGCGGATCCGCCCGCCACGTCCGCGGCACCATCGAGCTGGACGACGCGCTGCGTCCGCTCTTGCCGACCGCGAAGTAGCCGCCAAGGCGAAAGAAAGAGCGCGCGCTTCTCGAATGGACCGTTCAGCTCCGTCGAGAATCGCGCTAGCTTGCGCCGCATGTCCGGCCATTCCAAGTGGGCCACCATCAAGCACAAGAAGGGTGCTGTCGACGCCAAGCGCGGCAAGCTCTTCACGAAGCTGATCAAGGAGCTCACCGTTGCAGCCCGCATGGGCGGCGGTGACCCTGGTGGCAATCCCCGTCTCCGTTCGGCCATCGCCGACGCCAAGGGGCAGTCGATGCCCAACGACACCATCAACCGCGCCGTCAAGCGCGGCACCGGTGAGATCG
>JAMFST010000755.1 GCA_026225435.1 Labilithrix luteola | reverse complement strand
GATCGAAGGCGCGGATCTCCTGGCCGCGCACTACCATCACGAGCACCCGCACTCATGACCCTCTCCTCTCTGTACATCTCGCTTGTGTCCGCTGCTCTCCTCGTCATGTCAGCCGGCTGCGGAGGTGAAGCAGCGACGGGCGGAGGCCGCGCCACCACGGCGGGCAGTCGCGACACGTATGCCAACTTCGCCGATCTCGCGGCGCACGAGCAGGAGGGGCGTGACTTCACCGTCACGGTCGCCGATCGCGGCGCGCCCGACAGCGTCTTCGCCTTCCACGGAGGCCACATCGACAGCGGCACGGAGAAGATCGCCGCCGCCGTCGCCGGCCGCGACTGGAACAGCTACGTGCTCGTCGGCTCGAGCTACCGCCAGCACGTCACGAGCGCGAACTTCGATGATCCGCGCCTGCTGGACCTGGCGAAGCGCTCGCAGCGCTGCGTCGCCATCCACGGCCACAAGAGCGACACCCCGCGCATCTGCGTGGGCGGCTCCAACGAGGCGGTGCGCACGCGGGTCGCGCAGTCGCTGAGCGGCGCGGGGCTGCCGTTCGAGGTGCTCACCCACTGCGAGGGGCTCGACGGCCTCATGCCGACCAACCCGGCGAACATGTGCCACGAGGGGGTGCAGCTCGAGTTTTCCGGAGCGGCGCGCTCGCAGCTTTACGCCGACCCGGGGCTGATGGACCGGACGGCGCGCGCCATTCGCGGCGCGGTCGACGGTGTCACGCGCCCCTGAACGTCACGTCGCCTTCGACGGCTTGGCGCTCAACCCCTCGAGCGCCGACGCCAGCTCGGCGGCGACCGTCTCGCGGTTCGGTGCGGCCTTCTCGGCGCTGGCGAAGGCGTCCTTCATGCGCACCATGCCCGCGCGGTACTGGCGGGTCGGCAGATCGAGCGCCACGCTGGCGACGTCCGGGGCCATCTGGTCGCGGCAGCCGGCGAGCGCGCGGCCGTGGGAGATGGCCGCGTGCACCCCGCGCTCGAGCACGCGCGCCTTGGCGAGCCGCAGGTCGAGATCGGTCGGCGCGTCGATCAGCAGCTCATCGAAGAGCTCTACGGTCAGGTCGTGCTCCTCCTCGGTCCAGGCGAGCCGCTCCTCCGGCGCGTCGAGGAAGCCGCCGAGTGCGAAGGCCTGCAGCCGCTGGAGCTGCGTCGGGGTCGAGTCGTCGCCGCCCGCCGCGGTCGTCTCGCCGGTGGCGCGTGCCAGCGCCTCGTCGCGCTTGCCGGCCCACTTGGCGAGCTCCGGGCTGGTGAGCCCCTTGGCCGGCGCCGGGAACGCGAGCGTGGCCGCCGTCAACGAGGGCCACGTCCACGAGCGCATCTCGGCTACCCGCGCTGCTTCGCGCGTCGCGCTACCGAGGAACGGCTCGAGCGCCCCCACGTGCGAGCCCGCGGCGCGCGCCTCCTCGAGCCGCTTGGTGGCCGCCTCGTAGTGCGCCGCAGCCCGGTCGAGATCGCGCGCGTCGGCCGCCACCTTCCCCAGGTTCGCGTCGGTGCCGGCGAGGTACACGGTGGCTGCGTCGGTGAGCGCCGGTGCCGCGGCGACGCGCAGGCGCAGCGCCGTCTCGAACCACCGGCGCGCCGCCCCGAGCCGCCCTTGCTCCATCGCCAGCACGCCGAGGTGATTGGCGCTCGACGCCTCCACCTGCGCGTCGCCGGCGTCGTGCGCCAGCCGGTGCCCGCTGCGCAGGACCTCCTCGGCGGCGTCGAGCCGGTGCGCGTCCTTCAGGTCGATCCCCAGGTCGTACACGACGGTGACCAGCTTCGCCCGCGCTGCAGGATCGGCCGCCAGCGTCGCCGACAGCGGGGCGAGCGACCAGAGCGCGTCGAGCGCCTCGTCCAGGTTCTTGGCCGAAGCGGCGGCGGTGAGTCGCTCCACGTTCTTGGCGACGCCGGTGTCGAGCATGATCCCGGAGACTAGCTCGAGTGCTCGGCGCCGACGACCGACTTGCGCCGATTGGGCCCGCGGGCCAGCATCGCAGCGTGAGCGCGCAGGTGATTCGCTGGGGAATTCTCGGTCCGGGGCGCATCGCCGACAAGGTGGTGCCCGATTTCGTCCACGTGCCGGGTGCGCGCGTGGTGGCCGTCGGGTCGCGCTCCCGGGAGCGGGCCGAGGCGTTCGCCGCGCGGGACGGGATCGCGCGTGCCCACGGGAGCTACGAGGCGCTGCTCGCCGACCCCGAGGTCGACGCCGTGTACATCGCCACGCCGCACCGCCAGCACCTGGTCCCCGCGCTCGCGGCGATCGACGCGGGCAAGGCGGTCCTGCTGGAGAAGTCGTTCACCACGACGGTCGCGGGCGCCGAGCGGATCATCGAGCGAGCGCGGGCGAAGAAGGTCTTCGTCATGGAGGCGATGTGGACGCGCTTCCAGCCGATCGTGGTGAAGGCGCGCGCCCTGCTGGCCGAAGGGGCGATCGGCGAGGTGCGCGACGTGCAGGCCGATCTCGGCGTGGATCGCCCCTTCGACCCGAAGGACCGGCTCTTCGATCTGGCCCAGGGGGGCGGCGCGATGCTGGATCTGGGCGTCTACGTCGTCTCCTTCGCCCAGATGATCCTCGGCACCCCGCGCGCCGTGTCGGTGCAGGGCTCGCTCCTCCCGACCGGTGCCGACGGCGAGGCGGCGCTGCTCCTCGACCACGGCGACGGCCGGCGCTCCGTGCTGCGGGTGACCTTCCGCAACCCGCTGCCCGGGCAGGCGCGGATCTTCGGTACAAAAGGCTATCTGGACATCCTGCCGCGCTTCCACCACCCGACCGAGATGGTGGTGCACCTGAATGGTGGCGCGCCGGAGACGATCCGTCTGCCGCCGCTCGGTGCCGGGTACGCGCACGAGCTCCTCGAGGTGACGGAGTGCCTGCGCCAGGGGCGCACCGAGAGCGCGGTGATGCCGCTGGCGGACACGCTCGCCGTCCAGCGGGTGATGAACGAGGCCTGCGAGGCGCTCGGCGTGCATCACACGGAGGAGCCGTGAAAGCGTACGCCTCGTTCGCCGCCGGGTGCTTCTGGGGAGTCGAGGCGGAGATGCAGGAGATCCCCGGCGTCCTCGACGCGGTCAGCGGCTACCAGGGGGGCCGCACCGCCGACCCGACCTACGAGAAGGTCTGCGAAGGGGGCACCGGCCACGCCGAGACGGTGCGCGTGACGTTCGACGACACCAAGGTCACCTACGCGCAGCTGCTCAAGTGGTACTTCGACCGCTACGGCGCGGACCCGGGCGGCCGGCGCGGTGACCGCGAGAGCCAGTACCGCGGCGCCGTGTTCGCCGAGGACGAAGCGCAGCTGGCCGAGGCGAGGGCCTACGTCGCCGAGCGCTTCGCCGGGCGCGACGTGGGGACGGAGATCAAGCTGGGCGGCCCGTTCCACCGCGCCGAGGAGCGGCACCAGGACTACGAGGCGAAGCGCAGGCGGCGGTAGGCCGCGGAGGTCAGCGCCGCTCGGGTGGGGGCCCCGAGCTCTTCCAGGCGGCGCGCCACTGGAGCAGACCGTCACGCATCTCCTCGTACGGCACCTTGCAGGACAGATCTTCGTAGATGCCCTTGATGCGCACCCCGTCGGCCTCGAAGTGCACCTCGTGCGCGTTTCCCCACCAGGCAAAGTCGTCTTGGTCGGTCGGCTCGCGTCCAGCGAGGATGTCGTCGATGTGGGCGATGTACAGATCGATTGATTGCACGTCGACCAGGTCAAAATTCATCCACGTGCCGACGAGCTCGTAGGGGGCGCTGACGACGGGCAAGGCATGCCCGGATCTGGTGGGCCGCAAGGTGATGTTCATGGCGTCGTGTTGAAATTGCGTTTCGGGTAGGCGGTGACGATTCTGCCGTTCTTGTCTGCATAACCCTCGATCTCGAGCCCGCTTGGACTCGTGCCGGACCATTTGCGGTCCTTCGGAGGCTTGCACATCATGTCCTCGTTCTGCGCCGGGTTTGCGTAGGCGCCGCGGATCTCCGCCTT
>JAMFST010000754.1 GCA_026225435.1 Labilithrix luteola | reverse complement strand
TCATTCGCATGCAGGGGCGGATCCCCTCGCGCCAGGCGTTGATGGACATCGGCGCCGCGGGCCCGCTCGCCGGCCTGGTGCTGGCGGTCCCGCTGTACATCATCGGGCTGCACCACTCCGAGCTGATCCCGCTCGACGGCAGCGCAGGCGCGACCTTGGGCAACTCGCTGGCGCTCCGCGCGCTCGAGTGGCTCTCCGGTGTCCAGGAGCCCGACGGAATGAGCCTCGCGCTGTCGCCCATGGCCTTCGCCGCGTGGGGCGGGATGTTCGTCACCATGATCAACCTGATCCCCGCCGCGCAGCTCGACGGCGGGCACGTGGCCTACGCGCTCTTCGGGAAGAAGCAGAACGGCTACGCGCGCGTCGTGCATCGCTCGATGCTGGCCTTCTTCCTGGTGAGCGTCGGCAGCTTCGTGCTGCGCGACGTGCGCGCCGGGATCGGCCTGTCGCACTTCGGCGAGCACGTGGGGAGCTCGCTCTTCTGGCTGGTGTGGTTCGAGGTGCTGGCCGTGCTCGGCACGCTCGGGCGCGCCGCCGGCTCGCAGGGGGGCGCACTGCCTGACGAGAAGGGGCGGGAGCCGCTGCCCATCCGTCCGCGCGCGGTCGGTCTGGTCTCGCTCATGGTCCTCGCCGAGCTCGGCGGCGATCACGACACGCCGCTCGTCTGGATCGCCTTCTTCGCCGTCCTCGGTCTGCTGCTGGCGATGGAGATGTACAGCGGCGCGTTCCGCCAGAAGGATCTGCTCGATCACCCGCCGCCGACGGACATGGCGCCGCTCGACCCGGTGCGCCGGGTGATCGCGGTGGTCACGCTCGCCCTCTTCGCACTCCTCTTCATGCCGACGCCCATCTCCATGTGAGCGGGCGAGCGGCGCTCAGCCCGGGCAGACGTTCGGCGGAGCCGACACCCATGCGCCGGCGTCGCACGCTTCATTGCCGAAGGTCGGCGTCACGCCGCATGCGTCGTACACGCAGCGCTGATCCGGCGTGCCGCACGGCTGGCCAAGACGAGGCCGAGTGGGCGCGCAGCCGGCGCCCGGATCGACGCAGTGCCACGATGGAGTCGACCCGGCGATGAGCGCGGAGCACTGGCAGCGCCCTTGCGGATAGTCGCAGGTGGTCCCCGCGGTGCAGGAGCCGGCGTCTGCGGCCTCGTAGCCGGGGCACGCGGCGCCGACGCCGGAGTTGATCGTCGGGCACCTCGTGTCGGCGACGGTGAACGGCTGCAGCGTGCCGTTGGTGCAGATGCGGAGCGTGTCGCAGGGGGAGCTGGGGTCGGATCCGAACTCGCAGATCAACCCTTCGCGACCGCAGCTGCCGCTCGACGCGGCGCCACACGGGCCGGAAGCGACCGGCGGCGGCGGTGCAAAGATTCCTGCTTCGGGGCCATCTGTACTGCTGTCGATCCCCGCGTCGCTCGGCAATTGAAGGACGAGTCCCCCGCACGAGGCGACGGACATCACGGGTACCACCAGTAGCACTGGAAAAATCCAGACGAACGATCGGAGCGACCCCACGCCGTAGCCTTTGCCATTTGTGGCTGCGCATCGCAATGTGTCGCGACGGGGAGGTTGCTGTGACGCGACGGGCACCATCGAATCTGTTCGTCTCCGGCAGCGCGCCCTTCCTCGCGTTGATTGTCGGAATCTCGGCTTGCGTAGAAGCGCCGAAGAATATCGCCAGCAGCGTGGAAAAATCGAACGCCACCGACGCCTACGGTCGCACGGTCACCGCGCGCTGCGTCTCGGGTGGCGGCACCGGCGTCACGTCCTGCAGCGGCGTCGAATCCGGCGTCTTGCCTGCAGGCATCCTCGCGCCCGGCGACATCGTCGGCGGCCAGAGCGGGTGGGGAGCAGACGACATCGCCAGCGCGTACGACATCCCGACGCTCCTGCCGACGAGCAGCGTGATGGGGCTGCTCGTCTCCGGCAACAACCCGAACCTGGAGAGCGACCTGCAGGTCTATCGCGCGCAGTACGGGTTGCCGGTCTGCAACGTCGCCAGCGGCTGCCTCACCATCGCGAGCGCGGGGGCCGCGATGCCTGCACCGAGCTACGACG
>JAMFST010000753.1 GCA_026225435.1 Labilithrix luteola | reverse complement strand
GGCGCTCGCCTCGCTCCGCGCCACGCTCTTCCGCGAGCACGGCAAGGTGAACGATCAGGGGCAGGCCGATGCGCGCGCGACCAGCGACGTCGTCTTCCCCGACTTCGCGTCGCTCTCGCGCGCCGAGCAGCTCCGCGCAGCCTGAGAAATGCTCCCGCTCGACAAGCTAGAGCACCTCACGCGCCGCTACGGTGAGCTCGACGACCTCCTGTGCCAGCCAAAGGTGCTGGCCGATCGATCCCAGCTCTCCAAGCTGAACAAGGAGCGCAGCGATCTCGAGCCGGTGGTGCGCGAGTTCGGGCGCTTGCGCGAGCTCGAGAAGCGGATCGAAGAAGACGAGGCCGCGCTCGCCGATCCGGAGCTGCGCGAGCTGGTGCAGGAAGAGCTGCCCGGTCTGCACAAGGAGCGGCTCGAGCTCGAACGCTCGCTGCAGCTGCTCCTCTTGCCGTCGGATCCCAACGACAAGAAGAACACCATCCTCGAGATCCGCAGCGGAGAAGGGGGCGAGGAGGCCGCGCTCTTCGCCGCCGATCTGTTCCGCATGTACGCCCGCTACGCCGAGACGCACGGCTGGAACATCGAGCCGCTCTCGGTCAGCGAGAGCTCCACTGGCGGGTACAAGGAGGTCATCGCGCTGGTGACCGGCAAGGACATCTACTCCCACCTGCGCTTCGAGGGCGGCGTGCACCGCGTGCAACGCGTCCCGGCGACCGAGACCCAGGGGCGCATCCACACCTCGACGGCGACGGTGGCCGTGCTCCCCGAGGCCGAGGACGTGGACGTGCAGATCGACGAGAAGGATCTGGTGATCAGCATCGCCGCCAGCGGTGGCCCGGGCGGGCAGGGGGTCAACACCACGAACAGCGCGGTGCAGATCCAGCACAAGCCCAGTGGCCTCATCGTCAAGTGCCAGGACGAGCGCTCGCAGCTGAAGAACAAGGCCAAGGCGATGAAGGTGCTCAAGAGCCGCCTCCTCGACATCGAGCGCGAGAAGCAGGAGGCGAAGGAGAGCGCCGAGCGCCGCGGGATGGTGGGCACGGCCGAGCGCAGCTCGAAGGTCCGCACGTACAATTATCCGCAGAACCGGGTGAGCGATCACCGCATCCGCCTCACCCTCAACAAGCTCGATCGCATCGTCGCCGGCGACCTCGACGAGCTCTTCACCGCCCTGCGCAGCCATCGCCAGGCGGCGATGCTCGAGTCGCACGGCGGCGGTCCCGCGCTGCTCTACACGGGCGAAGATCCGGACGCCGCGTGAGCGCGGACGACGTGGTCGGTGTACCGGATGCCGCCGCGCTGACGACGGCGATGGCGCTGGCGCCGGGGGTGTATGCGCGCAACCGCATGTTCGCCTTCTTCAAGGACCCCACGGTGCGTCGCGCGCGGGATCGTGCGGCGCTCTTGCGCGGCGTCGTCCGCCAGCTGACCGGTTCGCACGGCGCCGCCGAGGTGCTGGAATTCGCGCGGTCGGCCGAGCGGAGCCGGCTTCGCTACCGGGTGCCGGCGATCCGTCTCGAGCGCGTCGTCGAGCTCGACGCCCAGGAGGCGGCCTGTCTCGCGTACCTGGTGGCGCGCGCCGGCTCGTCGCTCCTCGGCCCCACCGATTCCCCGGCCGCCGCGGCCGATCGCGCCGCGGTCGAGGCGGCGTTGCGTCGCCTCTCGGTCTGAGCGCCGCCTCAGCGCGCGCGGACGGCCTGGACCGGCGTGGCGCTGTACGCGCCGGTGCGCAGCTGGTTGTTGACCGGGGCCTGCGTCGCCCCCGCGTTGTAGACGCTCTGGCTCGATCGCGGATCGGCGGGAGCAAGGTCGTTGGCCGTACCGACGGCGCCGATGATCGCCGCCGCGTTCGCCGGGCCGGCGTTGGTGATCGCGTTGGAGGCGCTGGTCGAATAGGTGTTGGGCGCGTTGGCGGTGTTCACGTTGGAGCCGCTGGCGTTCTGCGCAGGCGCGCCGGAGACGTCGGTGACCATGCTGCCGGTCCCGCCCTGGTTGATGATCGTGTTGGCGCTGTAGCTGCCCACCTGGGTCTCGGCGTTCGGCATCGGCAGCGTGCCGTAGCCCGAGGTGTCCACCGGAGCGGTCGTCGAGGCCTGCTGCTGCTGCGCCGGCGTGTAGCTCTGCGCCTGCGGCGGCTGCGACTGGGCGTTGCTCTGCGGTTGCTGGTTCTGCGAGTCGTCCGCCGGGTGCACATTGTTGATCGTGCCGGGGTCGACCGTGTTGGCCGATCCCGTCGAGATGTCCGCGCCGGTGGTCTGCGTGGTGCCGACCGCGTTGTCGGCCGGGGTGATGTCGACCGGGTCCTCGCACCCTGTCACCGCAAACCCCGCCGTCACCATCGTCGCGAGCGCTGCCGCGCTGAGCCATCGAGCTTTCATCGTCGCCTCCTTCGTCGACGTCACCCATTGCAGCGGGTGTGCCGCCGTTGCCTGAAGCGGCGGAAGCGCCAGAAACACGGACCGCGCGCCTCGCCGAGCGCGGCGGTCGAGAGAAGTCGGCTGTGGCCATTCGGCGAACCTGCCGCGATTTCGCTGTCTCACCTCGAGACGGGCCCGTGGCCCCGCGGCCACTGCGAACAAGTTCGCGCGTGCGGTCAGAAGCTCTAGACTCGAGTGTTCACGATGACGACCGCCCCTCCGGCCATCCGTGTCGCGCTGATCGAGGACGATGACGACGTCCGGGGGGCCATCGAAGAGCTCCTCATCGACGAGGGCTTCGAGGTGACGGCTTTTCCCGACGGTCTCGACGCCATCCAGGCGCTTCGATCCGGCGGCGTGGCGCCCGACCTCATCCTTCTCGACCTCGGGATGCGCAAGATGGACGGCTGGCAGTTCCGTCTCGAGCAGAAGAACGACCGGGTGCTCGGCGCGGTCCCCGTGCTCGCCATGAGCGCCGACGGGAGCGCCAAGGCGCGCGCCATCGACTCCGAGGGCTTCATCGCCAAGCCGCTGCACGGCGACACCCTCCTGCGCACCATGCGCGAGGTCATCGCGACCGCCGACCGCCGCCGCACGCAGCAAGCGCAGAGCTCCTTCGAGCGGATGGCCTCGCTCGGAACGCTGGCGGCCGGCGTGGCGCACGAGATCAACAACCCGCTGGCCTTCATCAGCGCCAACCTTCGCCTCCTCGTCGACGAGATCCCGGAGGTCGCCCGCGAGCTCCGCGATCCGGCCCTCCGCGCCCGCCTCGTCGAGTGGCAGACGATGGTGGACGAATGCATCGAGGGGACCAGCCGCATCCAGAGCATCGTCCGCGGCATCCGCTCCTTCAGCCACATGGACGACACCCCGCGCGCTGCGGTCGACATCCCCCGCGCCCTCGATTCGGCCATCAACCTCGCCACCAGCGAGATCCGCCAGCGCGCCCGTCTGGTGAAGGTCTACGACCCCATCCCGCTGGTGATGGCCAACGAGGGGAAGCTCGGCCAGGTCTTCCTCAACCTCATCGTCAACGCCGCCCAGGCGATGCGCGAGGGGAACGTCGACAACGTCATCACCGTGTCGACCGGCACCAACGACCGCAGCGACGCCATCGTTACCGTGCGCGACACCGGCGAGGGGATCCGCCCCGAGCTGCGCCAGCGCATCTTCGAGCCGTTCTTCACCACCAAGCCGGTCGGCGCCGGCGTCGGCCTCGGCCTGTCCATCTGCCACGGGATCATCGTGGCGCTCGGCGGCGAGATCACCGTCGACAGCGAGATCGGCCGCGGCTCGCTCTTCACCGTCCGGCTCCCGCGCGCGACCAGCCCGTCGCGCACCCCCGCGCCGACGCTGCACACCTCGCCCAGCGTGCTGCCGACCGATCCCGAGCCGCGCGGGCGTATCCTGGTGATCGACGACGAGCCCACCCTGGCGCGCGTGCTGGTGCGCCAGCTGGGCAAGCGCCACGACGTGCGCGCCGTCACCAGCGGCCGCGAAGCGCTGAACCTGCTGCACCAGGGGGAGCACTTCGACGTCATCCTCAGCGACCTGCTGATGCCCGACGTCACCGGGATGGACCTGCACGACGAGGTGGCCAAGCTCTACCCGGGGCTCGAGCACCGCATCGTCTTCATGACCGGCGGCGCCTTCACCCCGCGCGCCCGGCAGTTCGTGGCCACGGCGTCGAACCACTTCCTCGAGAAGCCCATCGACGTGCCCGCTCTGACCGCTGCGTTGCGGGAGATCTTGAGCCCGGAACCGTAGAGCGAAGTTCTCTGGCGTCGAACGCCAGAGAACGCAGCGACCCACGGGAAAGTTCGCGCTTGATTCCCGCTGGCGCGTTCAGCGCTGGCGGGAATTGCGCGACTCGCCGACTCTTCGGGTCATGACCTCACCGGCCAGCCCCGAAGCTCCGACCACACCCAAGTGCCTCTTCTGCCGGATCGTCGCGCGCGAGATCCCGGCCACCATCGTCTGGGAAGACGAGCACGCGCTCGCCTTCAAGGACCTCAACCCGCAGGCGCCGGTGCACTGCCTGGTGATCCCCAAGCGGCACCTCGTCGGCATCCACCACGCCGGCAAGGATGACGTCGATCTCCTCGGTCGCGTTTTCCACGGCGCGCGCGAGGCTGCCGAGCTGCTCGGCGTCTCCGGGACCGGCTACCGCCTGGTGGTGAACCAGGGGGAGCACGCTGGCCAGAGCGTCTTCCACCTGCACATGCACCTGCTGGGCGGCCGTCCCTTGGCCTGGCCTCCGGGGTGAAAGCATTGCTCCTGAGGCGGATCCGCCTTAACTGACTGCGTCAAATGGACCATGCATCGCAGCTCCGCCCGTTCGTCGAAGCCTTGCGCGGCGGCGCGCTGGTGGTGGACGGCGCGATGGGGACGCAGCTCTACGAGCGCGGCGTCCTCTACAGCGCCTGTTTCGAGGAGCTGAACCTCTCGCGGCCGCAGCTCGTCGCCAAGGTGCACGAGGACTACCTCCGTGCCGGCGCCACCTGCATCGAGACGAACACCTTCGGGGCGAATTCCCTGCGGCTCGAGAAGCATGGCCTGGCGCACCGGGTGGGGGAGATCAACGCCGCGGCGGTGAAGCTCGCGCGCGAGGCGGCCAACGGGCGTGCCTACCTCCTCGGCTGTATCGGGCCGTCGGGCTACTTCCTCGGGGAAGCCAGCCCGGCGGATCTCAAGAAGGTGCGCGGCGCGCTCTACGAGCAAGCCCGTGCGCTGGTCGAGGCGGGGGTCGACGCCCTCGTCGTCGAGACGATGCGCCAGACCAACGAGCTCGAGGTCGCGGTCGAAGCCGCGCTCGCCGCCTCCGCCGAGGCCGGGGTCGACGTGCCGGTCATCGGCTCCACCTCGCTCGACGAGCTGGGGCGCATGGCCGACGGCACCACCGCGCGGGCCATCGCCGATCGCTTGAAGGGCTGGGGCGTGCAGGTCGTCGGGGTGAACTGCTCCGACGGGCCGATGAACGTGCTCACCGCCGCCGAGGAGATGCTCCCGGTCGGCCTGCCGCTCTTCTGCGTCCCCAACGCCGGCCTGCCGCGCCGCGTGGACGAGCGCTTGGTCTACGTCTCCACCCCCGAGTACTTCGGCGTCTACGCCCGCCGCATGTACAAGCTCGGCGTCGCCATGGTCGGCGGCTGTTGCGGCACCACGCCGGAGCACATCAAGCGCATCGCCGCCTCCGCGAAAATGGCCGGCGCGAGCGACGGAGCTTCGGCCGGCGGCGGCGGTGCTGGCACCACGGGCGGCGCTCCCGGCTCGGCCAGCATGCGCACCTTCGACGAGACGTCGGGCGCGCGCTGGTCCGACTCGGAGCGGCCGGCCAACCTGGTCAACGCGTCGGCCTCGGTGCCGCTGGCCGACAAGAGCCCGCTCGCGCGCAAGATCGCCGAGGGGCGCTTCGTCGTCAGCGTGGAGGTCAACCCGCCGATCGGCATGGATCCGACGAAGGCGGTGACCGCGGCCAAGATGCTCAAGGCCGGCGGGATCGACGTGGTCAACATCGCCGACGGCGCGCGGGCGCAGGCGCGCATGAGCAACCTGGTGATGGCGGCGCGCTTCGAGCGCGAGGCGCAGATGGAGACCATCCTCCACGTCTGTGGCCGCGACCGGAACCTGCTGGCGACGCTGGCGCACCTGCTCGGCGCGCACGACATCGGCCTGCGCAACCTGGTCATCATCACCGGCGATCCGCCGAAGATGGGCGACTTTCCCGACGCCAGCGCGGTCTACGACCTCGACTCGATCGGCATGCTCAAGCTGGCCGCGCGGCTGAACGTCGGCGTCGACCCGGCGGGCAAGCCGCTCGGGGGGCGCACCTCGTTCCTCCTGGCGACCGGCGCGGAGCCGGCGGCGCTCAACTACACGCGCGAGCTGTCGCGGCTGGAGGAGAAGATCGCAGCCGGCGCCGAGCTGATCATGACGCAGCCGGTGTACGACGCCTCGGTGCTCAACAAGTTCCTCGAGGACATCGAGCCGTTCAAGGTGCCGGTGCTCGTCGGGTTGCTCCCGCTGGCCAGCTTTCGCAACGCCGAGTTCCTCCACAACGAGGTGCCCGGCATGCAGGTGCCCGAGGCGGTCCGCGAGCGCATGCGCAGGGCGGGGAGCGGCGCGCCGGCGCGCAAAGAGGGCGTCGCGATCGCGCGCGAGATGCTCGCGTCGGTGCGCGACCGCGTCGCGGGCGCGTACATCATGCCGCCGCTCGAGCGCTACGAGCTCGCGCTCGAGGTGATCGACGGCTTCGTCGATGCGCCCGTCGCGCTCGCGGCGAAGGCCTGATGCGCCGGCTCCTGCTTCTCTCGGCAGCTCTTCTCTCTCTCCTCGCGG
>JAMFST010000752.1 GCA_026225435.1 Labilithrix luteola | reverse complement strand
GCCACGAGGACGTGGGGGGCGCGGATGTTCACCGCGAGCAGGGAGTCGAGCGTCTCGTCGGTGACGCCGCTGGTGGGGCCGACCGGGTAGATGCCGGCGTTGTTCACGAGGATGTCGATCGCACCCCCGAGCGCGGCCGTGGCCTCCGTCGCCAGCGTCCGCGCGGCCGCCGCCGATGCACCGAGGTCGGCGCCGCAGAAGTCCGCCCGACCGCCGGCGGCTCGGATTGTGGCCACGGCCTCGGCGCCGCGCGCGCCATCCCGACCGCTGACGACGACGTGGACCCCGCAGGCCGCGAGGCGTGCCGCGATGCCGCGCCCGATGCCGCTGGTGGAACCGGTGACGAGCGCGGTCTTGCCGCGAAGAGAGAGACGATCCGGAGCTTGAGCCATGATGCTGGAGCCTTTCGAGGAGATGCGCCGATCCTCCACGCCGCGATCGAACATCGCTGGCGAGAGGAGCGCTGCTTCCGCTATTCTTGGGCGCTCGTCGGGTAAGCGCGTATGACAAAAATCCAGCAGGCTAGGACGATCGCCCAGAACCAGTCGCTCCTCCGTCTCGAGCTGATCGCTCGGCTCGAGCACCTTCTACCGGCCGACGGCTACCAGACGCATCTCGGTATGGTGAGCGTCAGCCGGAGCTCGCGCCCCACCGACGCGGTACAGGGAATGTACGAACCCACCTTCTGCGTCGTCGCGCAAGGCACCAAGGTGATGGAGGCGGGCAACGAGACGTACACCTACGATCCCGCGACCTTCCTCCTCACCTCCGTCCCCATGCCAGTGGCCATTCGCGTCGCCGTCGCGTCCGCGGCGCGCCCGTACCTCTGTGTGGGGTTGCGGGTCGACCCGGCGGTCGTCGGCTCGCTTCTCGCCCAGCCCGAGCTTTCCTCCACCGCGGGCGACACGGAGAGCTCGCTCGCCGCGGTGGATGTCTGTCCGCTCGACGTCGGCTTGCTCGACGCCGTCGTCCGCTTGATCCGCGTCCTCGACTCGCCGCGGGACGCCGCCGTGCTCGCGCCGCTCCTCGAGCGCGAGATCATCTATCGCCTGCTCACCGGCCCGCAGGGCGCACGCTTGCGGCAGCTCGCTCCGGCCGGGAGCGCGACGAGACGGATCGCGCAGGCCATCGACTGGCTGCGCCGGCACCTCACCGAGCCGGTTCGCATCCCTGCTCTGGCGCGCCGCGTGGGCATGAGCCCGTCCAGCCTGCACCACTACTTCCGCGCCATCACGGGCAAGAGCCCGCTCCAGTACCTGAAGCAGATGCGCCTGGCCGAGGCCCGACGCCTCCTGGAGGAAGAGCACGTGGGCGCCGCCAGCGCCGGCTTCGCCGTAGGGTACAACGACGCCTCGCAGTTCACCCGCGAGTACCGCCGCTCCTTCGGCGCTCCGCCGATGCGCGATTTGCGCGAGCGCCGCCCGCGATCGTGACGCGAGGTCAGTTCGTCGCGCAGGTGAACGACGTCGCCGCGTTCATGTCGCCCGAGCCGCTGTACTTGGGAAAGGCGGGATAGCGGCAGAGCGGGCGGGTGCGGCTGGGAACGGTGGCGAGATCGAGCACCACCTCGTTCTGCGCCGGGTCGATACCGGCCTCGACCCACTTCTCGAGCGCGGTGAGCTGATCCCAGGTGCCATAGAACGTCGTGCTCGCCTCGTGCTGCAGTCCGGGTACCTCGTAGTAGCGGAGGAAGCTGTCGGTGACCGACGCGCCGAGCGCGGCAACACCACCTTCGATCCAAGATCGAGATGGGCGCCGCAACCTCAGCTCACGTGAGCACGACGATCTTGCCCATTGCCTCGTTCTCCTCGAGGTGCCGGTGCGCTTCCGCGATGTCTTCGAGATGGAACGTCTTTGCCAGTGGAATATGAAGCCTTCCGGCGGCAACCTGGCCCGCGAGCGTGTCGAACGGCATCTGCATCAGATCCGCAGCAGTTCCCGCGTAGGTGGTGAGGTGAACCGCCGTGGGGATGGCAGCGGCAGGACTGAACTCCGTGAGCAACCATTCGTTGCCAAGGATTCCTGCCCCGCAAACGATGCCTCGCTTTCGCGCGCAACGAATGGAATCGAGCAAGGTCGAAGTCCCGACGAGATCGAGAACCTTGTCCACGCCGTCGGGGTACGCGGCCCTCACCTGAGCCTGAATGTCGCCCGTGTCGATGATCACTTCGTCGGCCCCGTGACTCCGCAGAAACACGGCTCGGTCCGGATTGCGAGTCGTCGAGCAGACGAATGCGCCCGCCGATTTTGCGAGAGCCGTAGCGGCCAAACCAACGGAGCTCGTGCCGCCTCGAATCAGAATCCGCTCGCCTGCTCGGATCTCCAGCGCGGTGTGCAACGCTCCCCATGCGGTCTGCAGCATCTCCGGGAGTGCCCCGAGGATCTCCCAAGGAAGCTCCGTCTGGACCGACAGGACCTGGGACGCGGGGACGACGGTATATTCCGCATAGCCGCCGTCGAATGTGCGGCCCATGCCGCCCATGACGGTGGCCACGATCTCGCCCTTGCGGAATCCGGTACCGGGTGCCTCCTCGACGAGGCCGACGGCTTCGATGCCCAGGATCCGAGGTAACGTCACGTCCGGTGAGTGACCCTGCCGCGTGAACATCTCGGCTCGGTTCAATCCAAACGCCTTCACACGAATCAGAACCTGCTCCGATCCCACGGAAGGAATGGGAACATTCTCTACGCGCAGCTGCTCGGGTCCACCGTACGCGCGAAGGACGGCCGCTCTCATCGATTGTTCCCCGGCGGCTCGACTCGATCGCTGCGGTTGACGAAGTGGTGACGCATCTC
>JAMFST010000751.1 GCA_026225435.1 Labilithrix luteola | reverse complement strand
GCTGGTGCCGCCCGACAAGGTCCACACGCGCACGGTGCTGCGGCCGACGCGCTGTCGCGGATGCAACGCCGCGCTCGTCGGCGAGGATCCGTCGCCGCGCCGTCATCACGTGTTCGAGCTGCCTCGCATCGAGCCCATCGCCCTGGAGTACGTGCTGCACTCATTCGACTGCCCGTGCGGCGTTCGCACCACCGCCCCGCTCCCCGCCGGCGTGCCGACGGGGGCGTTTGGGCCGAGCGTCGTGGCGATGGCGGCCACCCTGATGGGCGTCTACCGCCTCAGCAAACGCGCCGTGCCCGAGTTGATGCGCGACCTCTTCGGCCTTCACCTGTCGGTGGGGGCCGTCGTCGGCTGCCAGAGGATCGCCAGCGCCGCTCTCGCCGAGCCCATCGAAGAGGCCAAGGCGTTCGTCGTCGAGCAGCCGGTGAAGTACGCCGACGAGACCAGCTGGCGCGAGGCACGCGGCAAGGCCTGGCTCTGGACGGTCGTGACGGCGACCGTCACCGTCTTCATGATCCATCGGCGACGCACCGCCGACGCGGCGCAAGCGCTCCTCCGCCGAGCGTGCGGCGCTCTCGTGAGCGACCGACACGGTGCCTACAACTGGTGGCCCGACGTGAAGCACCAATTCTGCTGGGCGCATCTCGTCCGCGACTTCGTCAAGATCTCGGAGAGACCCGCCGACTCCCAACGTATCGGCAACGCTCTGCTTGCCGAGACCAAGCGGATGTTCGCGTGGTGGAAATGCGTGCGCGATGGCACGCTCTCCCGCGCCTCCTTCCGTGTCTACATGCGATCGGTCCAGAGCCGCGTCGAGGCCCTACTGACCGAGGGCGCCGCCGTGCCGCATCGCAAGACTGCACGCACCTGCGCCAACCTGATCAAACGCGCCGACGCACTCTGGACCTTCCTCTACGTCGACGGCGTCGAGCCCACCAACAACACCGCCGAGCGCGCCGTTCGCCACGGCGTCCTCTGTCGCAAAACCAGCTACGGCACGCACTCCGAGGAGGGCAGTCGCTTCATCGAGCGCATTCTCTCCGTCCACGCCACCCTCCGACAGCAGAAACGAAACGTCCTGCACTTCGTCCACGACGCCTGCCACGCCGCGCTCCTCGCCACTCCCCCACCGTCGCTCCTGCCGCCACTCGCCGACAACGTCTGCCAGTCACCCTCGGCTCAAGTCGCCGCGTAGGCCGTGAACGGATACGCGCGAAGTACGTCGGCCAAATTGGTCCGCGGCCTTCGACAGGTCGCCTGAAACGCACATAATCTCACGTTACGTCAACCGGCGCACGCCGTCTTGAACGGCGCTCACCCATTGCACTTCCTTCTCTCCTGCAGATGCACAAGTACATCTGGGCGCCGGAGACGCAGGGAGTCTGAGAGGGCACGTGGCGCGGCTGCTCAACCCGCGTCACGCTGGCTATTGCGACGTCAGCCTCGTGATCGAGATCGCCGATTTCCACTTCGACCCGCGCCTGTTCACCTGAGGCTCGGCGCGGGTACAATGAAGGAGCGCATGGGGTACTCGCCAGGTCCGAAGACTCGCGTCCACAGTTCGTCGACGGTCGTCGACACGCGGGAGGGGACGGGCGGCGGCGCGCGTGGAGATTCGTCGAAGGATCACCGGCGAGCGCGACTGGATCGGGCCGTGCAAACACGCAAGGTCATGAAAAGAACGGTCCTTCTCTGCGGTCTCGCCGTCGGCTCCGTGCTCGGCGCGTGCAGCTCGTCGTCTTCCACCAGCGGGTCAGATCCCGAGGCCGTCGGCGAAGCGTCGTCGGCTCTGTCGAAGGGGAACGTGAACGCGTGGGTCGGCCTTGGCGGCAAGTGCCTCGACGACAATGGCGACCGCACCGCCGATGGGACGAAGGTGCAGCTGTACACCTGCAACGGCACCACCGCGCAGCGCTGGACGCTCACGGGCGGGCAGCTGATCGGACCGGGCGGCAAGTGCCTCGACGTCACCGGCAACGTGAGCACCAGCGGCACTCCCGTGGAGCTGTGGACCTGCTGGGGCGGGCCGAACCAGCAGTGGACGTACACCAATGGCCAGCTGGTCGGCATCGGCGGCAAGTGCCTCGACGTGCGCAACGGCGTGAGCGCCAACGGCACGCAGGTACAAATCTACGATTGCAACGGCACCGCGGCGCAGCAGTGGGAGGGCGGGACGAGCAACGCGACCGACGCGGGCGCGCCGAAGCCCGATGCCAGCGCCCCGCCGGATGCGGGCAAAACCGGCGACGGTGGGGCGCCGCCGACGGCGACGGGGCTCGTGTACGGCGCGAACCTCCACGCGGGCGACGACTATGGTGACGGCGATCCGGCGACGGTGGCGACGCAGTTCGGGTTGATGAAGGCGCGCAACCTCAAGGCGGCGCGCATCGGCGGCCCGCCCGACTCTTCGTCGAACGAGGCGACCAACGCGTGGCTCGCCGCTTCGGCGACGACCGACACGCACCTCAGCTTCATGCTCGACATCGCCTGGGAGGTGTGCCCGACCGACGGGAACACCTTCGCCTCGAACGACACGAATACCATCTACGCGACGGCATACCAGGCGGTCGAAAGCTTCGTTGCCCAGTACCGCGACAGCATCACCGACTGGGAGATGGGCAACGAGATCGATCTGCGCTCCGGCCAGTCGTCCTCTCCCGGCCTGTGGAACACGGGCTGGGCCGCCTCCGACTGGGACAACGTCTCCGCCTTCGGCAGCAGCGACTACTACGCCAACTGGGCCGCCGCGATCAAGGGAACCTCCGACGCGATCGCCCAGGTGAATGCCACCTACGGCACCCACCTCCGCCGGATCCTCAACACGACCAGCACGCACACCGGCTTCCTCGACTACATGGCGGCGAAGGGCGTCGGCTACGACGTCATCTCGTACCACTACTACTACGCGCAAGGGACGAGTCCCTACGCGCTGTCCGCTTCCCAGCCGGGGTCGAACAAGGATTCGTGGGACCTCTTCGCCGGGCTCGGCGCCTACGCGAAGCCGGTCACCATCAACGAGATGAACTGCGCCGAGATCTACCAGGACGGTTACAACGACCAGGCGAGCGACGCGCTCTACGCGACCTGCCTCAGCAACCTGCGCGACCAGATCGCATACATCCGCGATCAGAAGGAGATGAACCTCGAGTCGCTCTACGTGTACGAGCTCCTCGACGAGCCGCAGCAGTCGCAACCGGAGAACCACTTCGGCCTCTTCTGGAACGACGGCAACGGCGGCTACACCCCGAAGGCGAACCTCCTCTTGTGGAGCGCCTTCGCCGGCGGGGCGCTCAGCTCGGGCGAGCAGGCGACGCTGTCGAGCTTCGGCCTCTTGCCGCTGCCGTAGCTCACGGGTCCGCGCGCTTTGCTATGCTTGGCCGATGGCCGGTAGCTCGCACGGGTTCGACGCGTTGCCGACGGAGGTGCAGCGCGATCCCTTCGCCGGGTCGACGCAGCTGGCACGGGCGCTCGTCCGGCTGCAGCCCGAGGTCACCTGGAGCGGGCCGGGGGGCACCGGCTCGCTCTCGCTCGGCGAACGCGCCGCCGTGGGGAGCGCGCCCGGCAATGACCTGGTGATCGAGGACAAGGCGGTCTCGCGCATCCACTGCGAGCTGTCGCTGCGCGAGCAGGCGGTGTGGGTGCGCGATCTCGGCAGCCGCAACGGCACCTTCGTGCAGGGGGTGCAGGTCCTCGAGGCGAAGGTGGGCGACGGCGCCCGCGTCCGCCTGGGGAACACCGAGCTCCTCGTGCGCTACGGCGTGACCAACGCGGAGGTCGAGCTCTGGCCGACCGATCACTTCGGGCCGCTGCTCGGCGGCAGCGTCGCCATGCGCGAGCACTTCGCGCGGCTGGCGCGCATCGCTCGCGACGACTCGACGGTGCTCGTCCAGGGGGAGACGGGCACCGGCAAGGAGCTGGTGGCGCAGGCGCTGCACCAGCAGTCGAGCCGCGCGAGCGCACCGTTCGTCGTCGTCGATTGCGGCGCGCTCCCGGAGAACCTGCTCGAGGCGGAGCTCTTCGGGTACGTGCGCGGCGCCTTCACCGGGGCGACGCACCCGCGCGCGGGCGCCTTCGAGTGCGCCGAGGGGGGCACGGTGTTCCTCGACGAGATCGGCGAGCTGCCGCTCTCCATGCAGCCGAAGCTGCTCCGCGTGCTGGAGTCGCGCACGGTGCGGCGGCTGGGGGAGTGGACCCAGCGCCCGGTGGACGTGCGCGTGGTCTCGGCGACCCACCGCGACCTGCGGACGATGGTGAACACCGGAGCGTTCCGCGAGGATCTCTACTTCCGGCTGGCCATCCTCCCCGTCACCGTCCCGCCGCTGCGAGCGCGCGTCGAGGACATCCCGCAGCTGGTCCGCGCCTTCCTCGCGAGCAGCGGGACGAGCAGCGAGTCACCGGGCGCGGAGCTGCTCGCCGAGCTCGCCCAGCGCCCCTGGATCGGCAACGTGCGCGAGCTGCGGAACTTCGTCGCCCGCGCGCGCGTGCTCGGCGCCGGCGACGCCCTGCAGGCGATGGGGCCGCCGTCGAGCGCGAGCCATGCGACGCCCGCCGCGAGCGCCGGCAGCGCGGAGGTCTTCCCGCCGGTGGATGTCCGCGAGCCGTTCCGCGAGCTGCGCACCCGCTGGATCGATCACCTCGAGCGCGAGTACGTGCGCGAGCTCCTCGACCGGCACGCGGGGAACATCTCCGCCGTGGCGAAGGCGGCAGGGCTCGATCGAACGTACATTCACCGACTCGTGCGCAAGCACGATCTGTGAGCCGTCACTGCGCGAGCTGCGGGGTGCACCAGGTGCGGTCGTCGCAGTAGGGCTCCGGCTCGTCGCACGCGGTCGGCGGGGTCGCCGCGTCCGGGCGCACGTAGAGGAACGACTGCAGTGCGCCCACACCGGCGTCCATGCGGTCCGCCGGCACGCCGCTGGTGTTGACGTCGAGCCCCACGTCGAAGCCGATCACGCTGTTCTCCATCGGCACCCCGGCGTCGAAGAGGGACCAGCGAATCAGCAGCTCGATGTCGTAACCGTCGGTCACGCGGCGGGTCACGAAGTCGCTGCCGGGGATCGTGGCGATGGGAGGCGTGCCTCCGGCGTTGGTCAAGTATTCGTAGCCGATTCCGCCGTCCAGCATCGTGGCGGGCGGCGGCGAGGCGATGAAGTGGAACGCGCCGGGATCGCCGCTCTCGTTGCCGGTGAGCGAGGCGCCCGGGGCGCCGACGAACAGCTCGAGAGCGTCCCCCTGGTAGATCGCCTGGGACGGGTCGGCCGGTGCCACGTTCGGCTCTGCCACGTGGGCGAAGACGGCAAGGCCACTGGCTGCCCAGGCCACCTGCAGGGTGAGCACCGGCAGCGACGTGGGAAAGTCGGCGATCGTCGCCGGTGCGGGGATCGATCCGTTCGCCAGGAGAAACGTGAAGAAGGGGACGCCGCAGAACTCGTCGCCGCTGCCGT
>JAMFST010000750.1 GCA_026225435.1 Labilithrix luteola | reverse complement strand
CCTCCTTCGCCGCCCCCAGCGCCGCGTGCAACCGGCGCAGCACCACGTCGCGCCCGGTGATCGCGTGGTGCCCCGGCAGCCCCAGATACGGAAGCGGCAATTGCTCC
Organism: Labilithrix luteola; assembly: GCA_026225435.1. GTDB lineage: Bacteria > Myxococcota_A > Polyangia > Polyangiales > Polyangiaceae > JAMFST01. Next base: position 3,386 of record JAMFST010000750.1, on the reverse strand, counting down.
TCCCGCGCGGCCTTGCCCAGGGTGCGCAGAATCGTCTCCGGCGTCTCGGTCTGCAGGAGCTCGAGCTGGGCGCGGCGCGAGCGCTCGGCGCGCGCATCGGTCAGGTTGACCACCGCGTCACGGGCCGGCGTTCCCTCGATGGCCGCGTGCGGTGCGTCGACGAAGCTCGTGAGCCCCTCGCCCAGCCAGTGGTAGCGGCGCGCCGTCTTGCTCGCCGGGTTCATCCCCTGCTGCACCACCGTCCAGCGCCCGGCGCGATCGACGACGAAGCCATGGAGGTACAGATCGAAGCCGTCCTGCACCGCCGCGCTGTCCACCTTGGCCACCATCCGGCTGGCGGCGACGAGCGGCGCGGCGTCGATCCCGGTGCGCTCGCCGTAGCGGGTCAGCTCCGCCGGCGTCTCCCGCGACGTCTTGCCCCGCCCGCCGCAGAAGTAGAGCCCGAGCTCGTCGGCCGCCGGCGCGCAGCCACGCTTGAGCGCGCCCAGCACGCTGGTGGTGATCCCCGACGAGTGCCAGTCCATCCCCATCACGCAGCCGAGCGACTGGAACCAGAAGGGATGCGAGAGCCGCCGCAGGACCTCCTCGGTGCCGTAGTGCAGCACCAGCGCCTCGACGAGCACGCGGCCGAGCGCGGTCATCCGGTCGGCGAGCCACGGCGGGACCCGCCCACCGTGAAGTGGGAGATCTGCACTACCGGAGCGTCTCGTCGGTGCGACCATCACGTTTCAGTTTGTCATAGCCGCTCGGATTCTGATCGAGCCGAGATGGACTGAGATGGAGCGAAGCTGCGACCCACGGGAAAGTTAGCGCAGGATTCTCGATGGCGTGCAGCGCCATCGGGAATTGCGCTACCACCTGGCGCATGGCTATTCGCCTCGCCCTGACCCTCGCCGCGTCCGCCACCGCCTGCCTCCTGGCGGCCTGCGACAAGTCCACCCCCGACCAGTCCGCAGCGGCGCCGTCGGCAACGCCGGCCTCCACCTCCGCGGCGACCGCCGTGCCCGCCGCGACCACGCCCGATCCGGTGGCCACCGCCAAGGCGCCGGCCGGGCGCACCACCGACAGCTACCCGACCAAGGACGGCGCGCTCACCGTGACGCCGATCCACCACGCGACGATGCTCCTGCAGCACGCCGGCAAGGCGATCTACGTCGATCCGGTCGCCACCGACGCCAGCTACGACGGCCTCCCCAAGGCCGACTACGTCTTCATCACCGACATCCACCCGGACCACATGGACCCCGCCGGCCTGGCCAAGGTGCGCCAGGAGTCGACCATCGTCGTCGCCCCGTCGGCGGTGAACGCCAAGATGCCGGCCAACGTCGTCCTCGACAACGGCGCCTCGCACGACTTCGGCACCTTCAGGGTCGACACCGTACCGATGTACAACCTGAAGCGCGGCCCCGACGCGGGGAAGCTCTATCACGACAAGGGGCGCGGAGACGGCTACGTCTTCACCTTCGGCGTGAGCAGCGACGCCGGCTCTCCGGCCCACAAGACGGCCACGGGCGCGGACGCCGGATCGCTCGTCTCCCGCGTGTACGTCTCCGGCGACACCGAGTGCACGCCGGAGATGAAGGCGCTCAAGAACATCGACGTCGCCTTCGTCTGCATGAACCTGCCCTACACCATGCCTCCGGACGAGGCGGCCGCCTGCGTCAACGCCTTCAAGCCCAGGGTCGTCTACCCCTTCCACTACAAGGGCTCCGATCTCAAGACCTTCTCCGACGACGTGAAGCCCGGCAGCGGGGTCGAGGTGAAGCTGCGGGACTGGTACGTCGAGTGAGGGCGACAGCTCACGACTGAATCGGCAATTTCCTCATTGGCCCAGGCGCTATCGCCATTGACGCGTGAGGCCGGCAAGCGGTTTACGTTGGGTCCATGAACGTGAACGAGAGAAGGACCGTCGCCCGTGGCGCCGCTCGCAGAAGCTCCGGCCGTTCAGCCGGCCTGGTAGCCGACCGGCACTGGTACAAGGACGCGATCATCTACGAGGTGCGCACGCGCTCGTACTACGACGCCAACGGCGACGGCATCGGCGACCTCCAGGGGCTCATGGAGCGGCTCCCGTACCTCCAGGACCTCGGCGTCACCGCCCTCTGGCTCCTCCCGCTCATGCCGTCCCCCGGGCGCGACGACGGCTACGACATCTCCGACTACTTCGATGTCCATCCGGACGTCGGCACGCTGGCCGACTTCGACCGCTTCATCGCCGAGGCGCACAAGCGCGGCATCCGCGTGATCACCGAGCTGGTCATGAACCACACCTCGGACATGCACCCGTGGTTCCAGCGCGCGCGCCGTGCGCCGGCGGGGAGCCCCGAGCGCGACTTCTACGTGTGGAGCGACACCACCGACAAGTACAAGGAAGCGCGCATCATCTTCCAGGACTTCGAGCCCTCGAACTGGACCTTCGATCGCGTCGCCGGCCAGTACTACTGGCACCGCTTCTTCTCCCACCAGCCGGATCTGAATTTCGAGAATGAAGCGGTGCAGGAGGCGATGCTCTCGGTCTGTGACTTCTGGTTCGAGCGCGGGGTCGACGGCCTGCGTCTCGACGCCGTGCCCTACCTCTTCGAGGAGGAGGGGACCAACTGCGAGAACCTCCCCAAGACGCACGCCTTCCTCAGGAAGCTGCGCGCGCACGTCGACACCAAGTTCGCCGACCGCATGCTCCTCGCCGAGGCCAACCAGTGGCCCGAGGACGCCGCCGCCTACTTCGGCGAAGGCGACGAGTGCCACATGAACTTCCACTTCCCGCTGATGCCGCGGATGTTCATGGGCGTGCGCATGGAGGACCGCTTTCCTCTCATGGACATCCTGGCGCAGACGCCGCCGCTCAAGGGGGATTCGCAGTGGGCGCTCTTCCTGCGCAACCACGACGAGCTGACGCTCGAGATGGTGACCGACGAGGAGCGTGACTTCATGTACCGCGCCTACGCCGCGGACACCGAGATGCGCATCAACCTCGGCATCCGCCGCCGCCTGGCGCCGCTGGTGGGGAACAACCGGAGGAAGATCGAGCTGCTCAACGCGCTCCTCTTCTCGCTCCCCGGCACGCCGGTCCTTTATTACGGCGACGAGATCGGGATGGGCGACAACGTCTACCTCGGCGATCGCAACGGCGTGCGCACGCCCATGCAGTGGAGCCCGGATCGCAATGCGGGATTTTCTCGCGCGAACCCCGCGAAGCTTTACAGCCCGGTGATTATGGATCCGGTCTGGGGTTACGAGGCGGTCAACGCGGAGGCCCAGACCCGCGACCGCTCATCGCTGCTGCATTGGATGCGACGCATGTTGAAGGTGCGCAAGAGCTCGCAGGCCTTCGGCATCGGCACCTTGCGCTTCATTCGGCCGGGAAATCGCCGCGTCCTCGTCTATCT
>JAMFST010000749.1 GCA_026225435.1 Labilithrix luteola | reverse complement strand
GGCCCTCGTCCGCGGCACGCGGCCGGATCTCAGGCTCGACGGCGAGATGCAGGCGGCCATCGCCCTCGCGCCGCTGCTGCGCGAGGAGTGGTCCTTCAGCGAGCTGAAAGGCGCGGCCAACGTGCTCGTGTTCCCGTCGCTCGACGCCGGCAACATCGCCTACAAGCTGCTGGCCAGCTTCGGCGGCGCCGAGGCGATCGGCCCGATCCTCCTCGGCATGCGCAAGCCGGTCACCGTCCTGCAACGCAACAGCAACGTCGACACCATCGTGGCGATGACCGCGATCACCGCCGCTGCGGCCGTGCGCCAGGCGAGCGGCGCCACCGCAGCGACCGTCGCGACCTCGTGATCGCGAGGCGGAAAAAAGTGCCCGACGGATTGAATAAAACCGGGAATGCCCAGTACGCAAAATGCCTGGTGCGAATGTCCCGCACGGGCATGAGGCGTGCTTCAATCGAGCGCATGGACTTTCCCTTCTCCCGACTCGCCACCGCCGTGATGACCGTTGGTCTCGCCGCGGCCTCTTCCGCATGCACCGTGTACGCGCGCCCGGCGCCGCCCCCGCCGCCGGCCGTCGCCTACGAGGAGCCGCCGCCCGTCGAGGACGGCTACGAGCCGCAGTACTACGACGGCTACGTCGTCTACTACGACGACGTGGGGCGCCCGTATTACTACAACGGCGATCGCACCGTGTTCGTCTCGCCGAACGTCGCCATCTACGGCAGCCTCGTCGGTCACTGGCGCGTCAACCGCGCCGCCTACGGTCGCTGGTACGCGCACCGCGGCCCGGCGTATCGCGGCTACCGCCGCGGCTACCGTCGCTGAGAGGGCGCCCAGGTCCGGAGATCAGAGTGTGAAGCGTGTGCCGGTCAGGCGCTCACTCAGGTCCCACAGGTGGGCCACTGCGGCCGCGTCCCTCGCCCACGGCAAGACGCCTTCGAGGCTCTTGTCGTCGGCGGGGACCGCGCGGGCGATCTCGCAGTCCTCGCAGTAGACGCCGCCCGACCCGGCCAGCTGCGGGCTGAGCGCGCACCAGAGAGTGGTCGCGGCGCCTTGCTCGATGGTCTTCACCCGCGCAGCCAGCGCCGGCGGCATCTGCCCCTCGGCGTCGCGCAGGCCGATGGCCTGGAAGTCGGCGAGCGAGAGGTTGCGACTCAGCTCGGTGCTGGAGATGACCCCCGGGTGGACGGAGAAGGCGCGGACGCCGTGCGCTTCGCCGCGGGCATCGAGGGCGAGCGCGAAGAGCGCGTTGGCCGTCTTCGACTGGGCGTACGCCTGCCACCGGTCGTAGGGGCGACGCTCGTAGCTCGGGTCGTCGAGGTCGACGCCACCGGGGGCGAAGCGATGGCCGCCCGAGGTGAGCACGATGACCCGCGCGCCGCGCCCGTCACCGGCGAGCCGCAGGAGCGGCCACAGCTCGGCGGCGAGCTGGAAGTGGCCGAGATGATTCGTCGCGAGCTGGAGCTCGTGGCCGCCAGCGGTGCGCAGGAGCGGCGTCGCCATGATCCCGGCGTTGTCGATGAGCAGGTCGAGCGGCGGAGCGTTGTCCTGCAGCTCGGCCGTGAAGCGGCGGATCGAGGCCGGGTCGGCGAGGTCGAGCGGGAGCACGCGGACGCGGGGCAGATTGCCGAGGGCGATGGTCGCTTTCGGGACATCGCGCGCCGGTACGACGACGGTCGCGCCGCGCTCGTGCAGGACGCGGACCGTCTCCTTTCCGATGCCGGCGTACCCGCCGGTGACCACGGCGAAGCAGCCGGTGAGGTCGACCGAGCCGGCGACCATGACGCCGGGTCCGCGTTCCCTGCGCGATCGTCCATATCGTCCATACTGACGTCGTGGACCCTCTGTCCGACGTCCTGGCGCTCCTCGGGGCCCACAGCCACCGCTCGGCCAAGCTGACGGCGGGCGGAGACTGGTCGATCCGGCTCGCCTCCGCTGCCGCCTACCACGGGGTGAAGTTCAACGCCGTCATCCGCGGGAGCTGCTGGCTCTCGGTGGTCGGGGACGAGAGCGGCCCGGTGCGCCTCGAGGCGGGCGAGGGCTTCCTCTTCTCGGGTGGACATTCTTACATCCTGGGCAGCGATCCGTCGCTGGCGCCGGTCGACGCCAAGGAGGTGTTCGCCAGCGCGCGCGACGGGCACGCCAGCCTGGGAAGCGTCGCCGACGTCGTGGTCATCGGCGGACACGTGACCCTCGACGAGGCCGACGCCGCGATCCTCACGGGCGCGCTGCCGCCCATCTTCCGCCTGCCGGCCGGATCACCGGAGGCGCGGACCATCGCCTGGCTGGTGGAGCGGCTCGGCGAGGAGGGGAAGGACGAACGCCCCGGCTCCGCGCTGGTCAGCGATCACCTGATTCACCTCCTCTTCGTCGAGCTCCTGCGCGCCTACCTGCAACGCCCGGAGAGCGAGCGGCCGCGGTCAGGATGGCTGGGCGCGCTCGCCGATCCGCGCATCGGCCGCACCTTGCAGCGGCTCCACGCCGAGCCGGCGCGTCGCTGGACGCTCGCCGAGCTCGCCTCGGTGGCGCAGATCGCGCTCTCGCTCGGCTACGAGTCGGAGAGCGCCTTCAGCAATGCCTTCAAGCGGGTGGTCGGGGTGGCGCCGCTGCACCACCGGCAGTCTCTCGCCGGCGGGTGATCGCCGTCAGGCCCTGGCGGCGCCGAAGGTCGCCAGCAGCGCGCCGAGCAGATCGGCTTGCTCGGCGGCCTCGGCTTCGAGGAGCGCCTTGGTGTCGCGGTCGAAGGCGAGGTTGAAGAGGCGCTTGCCGGCGCGGATGGCCTGCGGGCTCTTGCTGGCGATCTCGACCGCCAGGCGCGTCGCCTCCGCGAGCGGATCGGCGTTGACTTGCGTGGCCAGGCCGTAGCGCACCGCCTCCTCGCCGCTGATCTCGCGGCCGGTGAAGGTGAGCTCGCGCGCGCGGTCGTCGCGACAGAGCGCGACCATGCGGGCGACGCCAGCCATGTCGGGGATCAGGCCGTGCTTGATCTCCATCACCGACAGGCGCGCGTCGGGCGCGACGATGCGAAGATCGGCCCCGAGGGCGATCTGCAGGCCGCCACCGAAGGCGACGCCGTGGACCGCGGCGATGACCGGCACCGGCAGCGTGCGCCAGCCCCAGGCGACGTGCTGGTAGAGGTTGGCCAGCCCGTGCGTGCGCGGCGCGAGGTCGGAGGGGACCGGGCCGCCGTTCGTCAGGCTCTTCACGTCGATGCCGGCGCAGAAGCAGCGACCGACACCGGAGAGGACGATGGCGCGCACGTCTTGCAAGCCGCGCAGCTCCTCGATCGCCTCGGCGAGGCCGAGGAACATGCCGCGATCGAGCGCGTTCATCTTCTCCGCGCGCGCCAGCTGCACCTGCGCGACGCCGGCGCTGGCGCCTTCTCCTAGCTGCAGCGTGACGCGTTCCTGAAAGCTCTTCATGAGGGTTCGTCCTGTCGGTGGGGAGCCACGGCGCTGCGGCGCGTCATGCGCTTTTCCTCGCAACAGCTGCGATCGGAGGATGCGCGCGGTCGAGAAAGTGCGCCATAGAATCGTAGCCATGCAAGCCGAGACCACCCCCGCCACCCTGATCGACGTGACGCGCCGCCACGCCGCCCGGACGCCGGAGAAGACCGCGCTGAAGTTCGAAGGGCGGGTGACCTCGTTCGCCGATCTCGATCGCCGGTCCAACCAGATCGGACACGCGCTCCTCGCCGAGGGGGTGAAGGCGGGGAACCACGTCGGCTACCTGGGGAAGAACACCGACGCGTACTTCGAGGCCTGGTTCGGGGCGATGAAGATCGGAGCCATCATGGTCCCCATCGGCTGGCGCCTGGCGCCGCCGGAGGTCGCCTTCATGCTGGCCGATTCGGACGTCAAGGTGCTCTTCGTCGGGCGCGAGCTGATGCCCATGGCCGACGTCCTCGCCGGCGAGCGCCCCGGGATGGTCATCATCGCCGCCGAGGAGAGCGAGTTCGCCAACTTCCGCGAGCGCCAGCCGCAGACTCCCCCGCCCTACCAGGTGAAGCCCAAGGACATCTGCCTTCAATTGTACACCTCGGGGACCACCGGGCGGCCCAAGGGGGCGATGCTCACGCACGAGAGCTTCGTGAAGCACCTGGGGGCGATGAAGGCGGCCGACATCGAGTGGAACCGCTGGACCTCGGAGGACGTGAGCCTCCTGCCCATGCCGGTGGCGCACATCGGCGGCTCGGGCTGGGGGATCTACAGCCTGTTCCACGGGGCGACCGCGGTGGTGGAGCGGCAGTTCGACATCGAGTCGACCTTCGACCAGATCGAGCGCGAGAAGATCACCAAGATGTTCATCGTGCCGTCGGCGCTGCAGATGCTGGTGCGCCACCCGCGCGCGCGCACGGTGGACTACCAGCGCATCCGCCACATCAACTACGGCTCGAGCCCCATCTCGCCCACGCTCCTGCGCGAGTGCATCGACATCTTCCGCTGCGGCTTTGTCCAGATGTACGGCATGACCGAGACCATCGGGACGATCGTGGCGCTGCCGCCCGAGGATCATCACCCGGACGGGACGCCGAAGATGGCCGCCGCGGGCAAGCCGCTACCGGGGGTGGAGATCGCCATCGTCGACGGCGCCGGGAAGCGGCTGCCGCCGCGGCAGGTGGGGGAGATCCTCACCCGCTCGATCGCCAACATGGCGGGCTACTGGAACCTGCCGGAGGCGACCGCCAAGACGCTCGACGCCGAGGGCTGGGTGCACACCGGAGACGCCGGCTTCCTCGACGAGGACGGCTACCTGTACATCCACGACCGGATGAAGGACTTGATCATCAGCGGCGCGGAGAACATCTACCCGACCGAGGTGGAGAACGTGATCAGCGCGCATCCCGACGTCGCCGAGGTGGCGGTCATCGGCGTGCCGGACGAGCGCTGGGGCGAGGCGGTGAAAGCGTTCATCGTGCCGCGCGCCGGACGCACCGTCGACGGGACCGAGCTCATCGCCTGGTGCCGGGGGAAGATCGCCGGCTTCAAGGTGCCCAAGAGCGTCGACGTGGTGGAGGCCTTGCCGCGCAACGCCAGCGGGAAGCTGCTGAAGAAGGAGCTCCGCGCGAGCTTCTGGCCGAAAGACGGCGACGGACGACAGATCGCGTAGCGCGTAAACTGGAGGGACCATGTCATCATCGAAGATCGTTTATTCCGTCGACGCCGCCACCCACGTCGCCACCCTTCGCCTCGACGATCCGCCGAGCATGAACGCCGTCACCCACGAGATGGGGCGGGCGATCCGCGAGCACGCCCAGCAGGCGCAAGGCGAGGCGCGCGCGCTGGTCCTGTGCGGTGGACCGAAGGCGTTCTGCGCGGGGGCGAACCTCTCGACCGGGATGGATCTGGAGAAGGCGATCGACCCGGCCTTCGACCTCGGCATCGGGTTGCAGGAGGCGTTCAACCCGATGGTGCTCGCGCTGCGGGACCTGTCGATCCCGTGGATCTCGGCGGTGCGCGGCGCGGCGGCGGGGATCGGCGCGTCGCTCGCGCTGGCGGCGGATCTCATCGTCGCCGGCGACACGGCGTACTTCCTCGAGGCGTTCCGGCGCATCGGCCTGGTGCCGGACGGCGGCTCGACGTACCTGCTGACCCGCGCGGTCGGTCGCGTGCGCGCGATGGAGATGATGCTGCTCGGCGAGAAGCTCCCGGCCCCCAAGGCGCTCGAGTGGGGTCTCATCAACCGCGTGGTCCCCGACGCCGACGTCGAGGACACGGCGTTCGCGCTCGCCGTCGAGCTGGCCAAGGGGCCGACCAAGGCGCTCGGTCTCATCCGGCAGATCGCCTGGAAGGCGACCGACACCGATCTGGCGACGTCGCTCGTGGCCGAGCGCGAGGCCCAGCGCACGGCCGGCCGCAGCCCGGATTTCCGCGAAGGCGTCCAGGCCTTCCGGGAAAAGCGAGCTGCGAAGTTCACCGGTCAGTGACGGATCAGACCAGCAGCCCCCCGCCGTCGACCGGCAAGACCTGCCCGGTCGTGTACGTGGTCGCTCCGCGCTAGAGCGTCCGCGCGATCATCAGCTTCATGATCTCGTTCGTGCCGCCATAGATGCGCTGGACGCGGGCGTCCTTGTACATGTGGGCGATGGGGTACTCGTTCATGTAGCCGTAGCCGCCGAAGAGCTGGAGGCAGCCGTCGACGATCTCGCACTGCAGATCGGTGCACCAGTACTTGGCCATCGAGGCGGTCGCCGCGTCGAGCTTCCCCGCCAGGTGCTGCTCGAGGCAGTGGTTCACGAAGACCTTGGCCACGGTGGCCTGGGTCTTCATCTCCGCCAGCTTGAACTGGACCGTCTGGTTGTCGAACACCGGCTTGCCGAACGCCTTGCGGTCGCGCGTGTACTCGATGGTGAGCCCGAGGGCCCGATCCATCATCGACACGGCGCCGAGAGCGATGATCAGCCGCTCCTGCCCGAGCTTCTCCATCAGCTGGTAGAAGCCGCGGCCTTCTTCCGGGCCGATCAGGTTGGCCCGCGGGACCTTCACGTCGTGGAAGAACAGCTCCGACGTGTCGGCCGCTTCCATCCCCACCTTGTCGAGGTTGCGACCGCGCTCGAACCCCGCCGTACCGTCGGTCTCGACGCCGATGAGCGAGGTGCCCTTGGCGCCGCGCTCGGGATCGGTCTTGGCGACGACGATGACGAAGTTCGCCGTCTGGCCGTTGGTGATGAATGTCTTCGAGCCGTTGATGAGGTAGTCGCCGTCGACGACCTTGGCGGTCGTCTTCACGCCCTGCAGATCCGAGCCTGCGCCCGGCTCGGTCATGGCGATGGCGCTCACCAGCTCACCGCTGGTGAGGCGAGGGAGCCAGCGCTTCTTCTGCTCCTCGGTGCCGTACGTCTCGATGTACGGCATGACGATGGCGTTGTGCAGGCTGACGCCCCACGCCTCGAGGCCGCGCTTCCCGAGCTCGTCGATGAGGACGTACTCGTGGCGGAAATCGCCGCCGACGCCGCCGTACTCCGGCGAGCTGGAGAGACCGAGCAGCCCGGCCTCCCCTGCTTTTGTCCAGAGCGAGCGCTCGACGCAGTGATCCTTGCGCCACTGCTCCAGCTTCGCCTCACTGGCGTTCTGGTCGAGGAACGAGGAGACGGAGCGCCGGAACATGGCGATCTCCTCCTCGGCGAGGAACGACGGCACCGGCACGTTGAGCGCGGAGGTGCTCATCAGCGCGGCGCCATGCGAATCGCGCCGTCGAGACGGACGTGCTCGCCGTTGAAGTACGAGTTGGTGATCATCTCGGTCGCGAGCGAGGCGTACTCGTCCGGGTTGCCCAGGCGCTTGGGGAACGGGACCGACGCGGAGAGCGCGTCCTTCACGTTGTCCGGCAGCGAGTGGAGGAGCGGCGTGCTGAAGAGGCCGGGGAGGATGGTGTTGACCCGGATCCCCTCGGTCATCAGGTCACGCGCGATGGGGAGCGTCATGCCGACGATGCCCGCCTTCGAGGCCGCGTACGCGACCTGACCGACCTGTCCGTCGACCGCCGCGACCGAGGCGGTGCTGACGATCGCGCCGCGCTCACCGTGCTCGCCGAGCGGCGCGAGCGTCATCATCCCCGCGGCCGCCTTGGCGATGCAGCGGAAGGTGCCGATGAGATTCACCTCGATGACCTTGGTGAAACCGGCGATCGGGTAGTGCTTGATCTCGCCGGTCTTCTTGTCGCGGCTGGCGGTCTTCACGCCGCTGCCGATTCCGGCGCAGTTGACCAGGACGCGCTCCTGGCCGTTGGCCGCGCGCGCCTTGGCGAAGCCGGCGTCGACGCTCTCCTCGTTGGTGACGTCGACCTTGCAGTAGACGCCGCCGATCTCCTTGGCGAGCGCCTCACCCAGCTCGGCGTTGAGATCGAAGAGCGCGACCTTCACCCCTTGCGAGGCGAGCTTGCGCGCGGTGGCGGCGCCGAGTCCGGAGGCGCCGCCGGTGATGACCGCGGAGACGGAAGAATCGAGATGCATGTCAGAGACGCTCCACGATGGTGACGTTGGCCAGTCCGCCGCCCTCGCACATCGTCTGCAGGCCATAGCGCTTGCCGCGGGCGTGCAGGGCGTGGATGAGGGTGGTCATCAGCTTGGTGCCGGAGCCGCCCAGCGGGTGGCCGAGGGCGATGGCGCCGCCGTTGACGTTGAGGCGCTTGGGGTCGGCGCCGGTGTGCTTCAACCAGGCGAGCGGCACCGGGGCGAAGGCCTCGTTGACCTCGAAGAGGTCGATGTCGTCGATCTTCATGCCGGCGCGCTTCAGCCCCTTGTCGGTGCAGAAGAGCGGCTCCTCGAGCATGATCACCGGGTCGCCGGCGGAGACGGTCATGGAGTGGATGCGGGCGAGCGGCTTGACGCCGAGCTGCTTGAGACCGGCCTCGCTGACGACCATGACGCCGGAGGCGCCGTCGCAGATCTGGCTGGCGGTGGCGGCGGTGACGGCGCCCCCTTCCTGCAGCAGCTTGACCGCCTTGATCCCCTCGAGGGTCACGTCGAAGCGGATCCCCTCGTCGACCTTGTGCCATTCGGTGGTGCCGTCCGGCAGGGTGATCTGGATGGGGACGATCTCCTTGTCGAACGCCCCTTCCTTGGTGGCGGCGATCGCCTTCTGCTGGCTGAGGTACCCGTACTCGTCGAGCTGGTCGCGGGTGTAGCCGTACTTCTTGGCCATCATCTCCGCGCCCATGAACTGGCTGAACATGATGCCGGGGTAGCGCTCTTCCTGGCGCGGGCTCTTGTAGCTGCCGTGCCCGGCCTTGCTGAGGAAGTCCGACGACAGGCCCATGGGCACGCGGGTCATACTCTCGACGCCGGCGGCGATGACGATGTCCATTTGACCGGACATGACGGTGGCGGCGGCGAAGTGGAGCGCCTGCTGCGACGAGCCGCACTGGCGGTCGACCGAGGTGCCGGGGACGCTCTCGGGCAGCTTGGAGGAGAGGACGGCGCCGCGAGCGATGTTGGACGACTGCTCGCCGGCCTGACCGACACAGCCCATGATCACGTCCTCGACCAGCTTCGGATCCGCGCCGGAGCGGTCGATGAGCGCGTCCAGGACCGCGCCACCGAGATCTGCCGGGTGCCAGCCGGAGACGCGCCCCTTGCGCTTGCCGCCCGCCGTACGTGCCGCCGCTACGATGAATGCTTCCGCCATGGTCGTCGTGCCTCCGTTGAGATGACGACCGTTCTAAAACGCCGCTCTAAAAAGGGCAAGGCACGCTGGCGATCGTCGAGTAGCGTTTGGGTCGTGGCAGACGACGTTTCCAGTGGTCGCGGCGACGCGACGCGTCAGCGCATCAAGCTCACCGCGCGGCGGCTGTTCGCCATGCGCGGGCTCGACGCGGTCTCCATCCGGCAGATCGTCGACGCATCCGGGCAGAAGAACGCCGGCGCGGTGAACTACTATTTTCAATCGAAGGACGCGCTCATCCGCGAGCTGATCCGCGACGTTGCCGAGGTGCTCGAGGAGGACCGGGCGCGACTGGTCGACGAGCTCGAGGCGTCGGGCAGGGCGATCACAGTGCGCGACCTGCTGACCATCCTCATGCACGTTCCCAGCGTGGACAGCCGACCTCGCTCACGCGGCGGTGCCGACGAGCAGCACGCGCTCCGGTTCCTCAACCTGGTGATGATCAACCACCGCGAGCTGGTCTTCGACGCGGTGAAAGGCGGCGCCGATCGGGGGACGCGTCGCTGCGTGGATCACCTGCGGGCGTTCATGCCGGCCGATCTGCCGCCGGAGATCGTGCAGCAGCGGCTGATGTCGCTGGTGCTGCAGATCATCTCGGTGTGCTCCTCGCGCGAGGCGGCGCGCGAGCATCCCGAGGTGTGGCGCTCGCTGTGGGGGCAGCCGG
>JAMFST010000748.1 GCA_026225435.1 Labilithrix luteola | reverse complement strand
GGTGAGGCCCACCGGGATGCTCGCCGCCGGGATCCCCGCCAGGCTCGCCGGCAGCGTGTACACGTCGGTCAGGTACATGGTGAGCGGGTCGTCGATCTTCTCGCCCAGCTTGAAGGCGGGCATCGGCGCGGTCGGCGAGCAGATCACGTCGACCTCGCGGAAGGCGGCCTCGAAGTCGCGGCGGATGAGCGTGCGGACCTTCTGCGCCTTCAGGTAGTAGGCGTCGTAGTAGCCGGCCGAGAGGACGAAGGTGCCGAGGAGGATGCGCCGCTTCACCTCCGCGCCGAAGCCGGCGTCGCGGGTGGCGCCGTACATCTCGCGCAGGTCGCGGGTCTTCTCCACGCGCAGCCCGTAGCGCACGCCGTCGAAGCGGGCGAGGTTGCTCGACGCCTCGGCGGTGGCGATGACGTAGTAGGTGGCGACGCCGTACCTGGTGTGCGGCAGCTTCACGGGCTTCACCTTGGCGCCGTCGGCCTCGAGCGCGGCGAGGGCGGCGCGCACCTTGGTCTCGACCTCGGGATCGAGGCCGGCGCCGAAGTACTCCTCCGGCACGCCGATGGTCAGGCCGCGGATCGACTGGCCGACGCCGGCCTCGAAGTCGTCGACGGCCGCCGCCGCGGTGGTCGCGTCGTGCTTGTCGCGACCGGAGATGACCTGGAGCACGCGGGCGGCGCCGCGCGTATCGGTGGCGAACGGGCCGATCTGGTCGAGGCTGGAGGCGAAGGCGATGAGCCCGTAGCGCGAGACGCGCCCGTAGGTCGGCTTGACGCCGACGGTGCCGGTGAAGGCCGCCGGCTGGCGGATCGATCCGCCGGTGTCGCTGCCGAGAGACGCCGGGGACAGGCGCGCGGCCACGGCGACGGCGCTTCCGCCCGAGGAGCCGCCCGGCGTGCGCGCGGTGTCCCAGGGGTTGCGCACCACGCCGTAAGCGCTGTTCTCGGTCGACGAGCCCATGGCGAACTCGTCCATGTTCGTCTTGCCGGGGAGGAGCGCGTCGGCGGCGCGCAGGCGGGTCACCACCGTCGCGTCGTACGGAGGAATGTACCCCTCGAGGATCTTCGAGCCGCTGGTGGTGCGCACGCCGCGCGTGCACAGGGCGTCCTTGAGCGCGACGGGTACGCCGGCGAGCGGGCCGAGCGCCTCGCCGCGGCTGCGCTTGGCGTCGATGGCGCGCGCGCCTGCGCGGAGCCCCTCGGGATCGGTGACGAGGAACGAGCGGTACGCCGGATCGCGCGCCTCGATGCGGGCGAGCGTCGCGTCCGCCACCTCGAGGGCCGACAGCTTGCCGGACTGCACCTGGGCGGCGAGATCGGTGGTCGACAGGTCGAGCGGGGAAGTCGGCGAAGCCGGTGCGGGCGGCATGTTCAGGACGCCCCGTCGACGAAGCCGGGGACGAGGAAGCCTTCTTCGCCCGAGCGCGGCGCCTGCGAAAGCGCTTCCTCGCGCGATAAGCTCGGCACCACCTCGTCGGCGCGCAGGGCCGATCCCTGGACCTCCACGACCATCGCCGTCGGCGGCACGTCGCTCGTGTCGAGCTCCGCCAGCTGCTCGATGTAGCCGACG
>JAMFST010000747.1 GCA_026225435.1 Labilithrix luteola | reverse complement strand
TCGGCCTCGGCCAACCCCTTCGCCGACCCCGCGTCGGCCGCCGCGGCCAGCGCGTTCACGGGCTTCTCCTCGGCGATCGACATCGAGGGCGGCCTCTCCGGCGTCGGCGGGCAGATCGGCAGCACCGTCCAGGCGATGGGCGGCCAGAACGGCATGCTCACCACCGTCATGGGCATCGTCTATCCGGGCGTGAAGTTCATGATGGAGGCGGCCATTCGCAAGCTGTCGGTCACCGTCCGCTGGAAGGAGGGCAAGCAGGCGAAGACCTTCCTCCTCACCCAGTACATCACCAACCCGGCGCAGGTCGGTATCGAGGGGGGCGACGGCGGGCTCGCGGCGGTCACCGGCTCGTCGAGCGCGGCGGCCACCTCGGTCGCCTCCGCTCTCGGGACCAGCCATTGACCGCCCGAGCGCGGCGGCGCGGGGCGCGTGGGCTCGGCGACACGACGGGGATGACCCTCCTCGAGGTGCTCGTCTCCGTCGCCATCCTCGCGATGATCGCGCTGCTCATCTACGGCGCCTTCGACTCGGTGAGCCGCGGCAAGAAGGCCGAGGAGATGCGCGCCGACCGCGCTCGCCAGGGGCGCGAGGCGATGCAGCGCATGGTCCGCGAGATCTCCTCGGCGTTCCTCTCGATGCACCAGCCGCCGACCACCGCGCTCCTCACCCGGCAGACCGCCTTCATCGCCGTGGCCGGCTCGCCGTACACCCGCATCGACTTCAGCGCCTTCGCCCACCGTCGCTACGAGCGCGACGCCAAGGAGTCCGACGAGTCGGAGATCGGCTACTTCGTCTCCGACGACCCGGACATCCAGGACAAGCACGACCTGGTCCGGCGCGAGCAGTCGCCCATCGACATGTACCCGGGCAAGGGGGGCGTGGTGAACGTCGTGGCCGAGAACGTCGACATCTTCAACGTGAAGTTCCTCGACCCGACGACCGGCCTGTGGACCGAGCGCTGGGACACGACGCAGACCTCCGGCCAGCCGAACCGCCTGCCCATCGAGGTGCGTATCTCGCTGACGATGAAGGCGATCCCCGGGGCGGCGGCGCAGACCTACGTGGCCAAGTTCATGATGCCGATGCAGAGCCCCCTCAACTTCGGGATCTCGCGATGAACGCCGCGCGCAGAGCCAAGCGTAGGAAGAAGGAGCAGGGCATCGCGCTGATGATGGTCATCGGCGCCATCGCGGTGCTCACCGTCATGCTGGCCGAGTTCCAGGACGACACCAGCGCGGAGCTCGCCTCGGCGCTCGCCGACCGGGACAGCATCCAGGCCGAGTACATGGCCCGCAGCGCCACCAACCTGGCGCGTCTGATCATCGCCTCCGAGCCGCTCATCCGCCAGTCGATCTCCCCGCTCTTCGCGCTCATGAAGAAGACGCCGCCGCAGATCCCGGTCTGGGAGTTCTCCGACCGCCTGCTCGGCGCCTTCAACGACAAGGACGCGCAGCTCGACTTCGCCGCCACCATCGGCCTCGACCCGCTCAAGGGGAAGAACCTCGGCATGCCCGGCGGCAAGTTCGAGCTCACCATCGTGGACGAGGACGCGAAGATCGATCTCAACCTCGGCGGCGCGAACGACATCGCCCACATCCGCCTGGCCAAGGAGCTGATGGGGCTCATGGCGCCGCCCCAGTACGACCCGCTCTTCACCAAGCGCGATCTCACCGGCAACTACCACGATCGCCTGCAGATCTGCGCCGCCATCCTCGACTGGGCGGACGCCGATCAGAACTCCTTCAACTGCGATTTCTCGCAGAACAGCGCGCCGTCCAACGGAGCCGAGGACGCCTACTACCAGCTGCTCCCGACGCACCCGTACTACCGGAAGAACGCCCCCTTCGACTCGCTCGAAGAGCTGCACATGGTCACCGGAGTGGACGACGACTTCTGGGCCACCTTCGTGGACCCGGACCCGACCAACCCGAAGAAACGCATCATGACGGTGTGGGGGCAGGGGACGGTGAACGTGAACAGCGCGCCGGCGATGACGCTGGTCGCGCTGGTCTGCGCCGGGGCGCCGACCGCCGGCATCTGCACCGATCCGAACCAGATGTCCGCCTTCGTCACCGGCGTCACCATGGGGCGCGGCATCAGCATGGGCGCGCCCCTCTTCGGCAGCGCGCAGGACTTCATCTCCGCGATGAAGGGGAACGGAATGATCGGCCCGATGTTGACCACCATGCTGGGCATGAAGCCGGTCACCTTCCAGTCGGAGAGCGATTTCTCCAAGAGCATCTCGGTCGAGAGCAAGGTGTTCTCCATCTACGCGGTGGGCGTGGTGAAGGGCTATCGTCGCGAGACGCGGACCTCGGTGCACACCGTGGTCGACTTCCGCGACGCGCCGAGCATGACCGACAT
>JAMFST010000746.1 GCA_026225435.1 Labilithrix luteola | reverse complement strand
TGGCCGCACCGCGAACTACATCATCCCCGGCCTCGTCGCGATCCTCCTGCAGATCATCGCCATCGTGCTCACTGCCGTCTCCATCGTGCGCGAGCGAGAGCGCGGGACGCTCGAGCAGCTGATGGTGACGCCGCTGCACCCGCTCGGCCTGATGCTCGGCAAGCTGGCGCCCTACCTGTTCGTCGGGCTCATCGAGATGGCGCTGATCCTCTTCGCCATGCGTTTCGGTTTCAACGTGCCGGTGCGCGGGAGCCTCGTCTTCCTCTTCGCGATGGCGCTCGTTTACCTCTTCTCGCTGCTGTCGATCGGGCTCGTCATCAGCACCCGCGCGCAGACCCAGGCGCAGGCGCAGCAGATGGCGCAGATGTTCCTGCTCCCGTCGATCTTCCTCTCTGGCTACATCTTCCCGCAGAACGGGCTGCCCTTCGTGCTGCGCTGGATCGGCCGCTTTCTCCCGGCGACGCACATGATCGAGATCATGCGCGGCGTGGTGCTGCGCGAGGCGGGACCGATGGAGCTCTGGCCCAACGTCGCCGCGCTCGTCGCCATCAGCGTGGTGATGGTGACGCTCAGCGTGCGCCGGTTCCAGAAGGCGCAGGGGGGCGGCTGAGACGCCGCTCCGATCCGTCGCTCAGTCCGCCAGCCACGTCTTCGCCAGGCTCCAGAACTTCTTGTGCGCGCCGATGTCGCCGCTCGTCGAGTACTTGGAGAGTGCGTCGAGGTCCTCGCAGTGGCTGCCGTCTTCGATGGCGAAGGTGGCGCACCCGGGCGGCGGTGCGCTCGGATGGTCGAAGGTGAGCTGCGACCACGGATCGAGAGTCCCGCTGACGAAGAGGATGTTGGACACCTTGCCGGCCTTGATCGGCGCGAAGTAGGTCGCGTTGGCGGCGGCGGCGTCCGGCGTCTGTCCGACGTACTCGGTGCACTCCGCGTCGTAGTAGGCCGAGTCGATGAGGCTCGACTCGACGGACACCGCCCGGTCCGGGTTGTAGATCGGGTAGAAACCTACTTCTGTACAGGTCTGGTAGTACCACTCGTACCCGGTGAAATCGTCGAGCACTGCCGGGTGCACCACCTGCTGCAAGGCGTGGTGCTGCGTCGAGTGAGAGGTGACGGCGCTCCGGGCGATGCTCGCGCCGGCGTCGCTGCCCGCATCCGCCCCCGCCTCGCAGTTGCTCGTCGGGCTGTACGCCTCGATGACCCCCTGCAGCGGGTTGCTCGCATTCGCGTCGATGCACGCGCAGAAGTACTGCTGCGACCCGTACTGCGCGTCCCCTTCGGGGATGTCGGAGATCGAGTTGAGGAAGTCGGCGAGGCTCTCGCCCGGGTAGTCCTGGCCGAAGAGCGTCACGTTGAGCGCGCTGCGCTGGGCGGGGTCGGCGTAGATGGTGGTCGCGTCTGCGAGCGCGGTCTGGAACAGCTTGGTGCAGCTGGGGCCGAGCGCCGTGGCGACGATCTTGTCGTACCCCCAGAACGCCTTGGTGATGTCCACCGGAGCGGACGAAGCCCACGCGCCGACGACCAGCTCGGGGTGCGTCTCGCGATAGAAGGCCGACAGCGTACCGGCATAGGAACCGCCCACGGCGACCCACTTCCCCGAGAGCGGGAGGTTCGTCTTCGCCCACGTCTCGAAGGTGGCGAGATCCTCGAGCGCCTCGTGGATCGAGAGGTACTTCATGTCGGCCAGCGTCTTGGTCGCGAACGGGTTGCTCTGGCCGTAGTAGCGATGCTCGAGCGCGACGATGGACGCGCCCAGCGTCTTGGCGCTGTCGGCGAGGTCCGCCAGATCGGTCGGATCGGCCTCCGCCTCCCCCTCGATGTACAGAAGGACGGGCGCGTCCGGGCCGCTGGCGTACTCGGTGCTGTACCAGTACCGCTGCGCGAAGGTGCCGAGGGTGGAGGTGCCGGTGGTCGGGTGATCGATCTGCTGCTGGAAGGTGCCGGCGATGGGCGCGGCCAGCGGAACGGGGAGCGGGCCCAGGCCGAGGCTCGTCGCGCTCACGTCGAGAGCATCGTCCGTGGCGCCGGCGGTCGACGGATCGGGGGCAGACGCGCAGGCGACCGCCAGGAGCGCGACGGATCCGCCCATGAAAGCGAATGCAGACCGTGACCGGCTCGAGCCGAAGCGCGAAGACATCCGAAGTACTTACATAGGATGACAGTGTACGCAAGGCGCCGAAGGACGATTGCCGGATCTACAGCCGCGCGATCTCCTGCTGCAGGATGCGCCGCACGATGGCGATGGCGCACGCGTAGGTGCTGTCCACGCCGAAGTAGCTGAGGCTCTTCGAGAGGAGCGACTGGCGGCGCGAGTAGGGCGTGTCGCTGGCGTAGTGGACGATGCCGAGGTCGGGCCCGGTCTCGCCGGACATCTGGAGGATCTCGTTCTCCGGCACGCGGCGCGGGTTGGCGATCTCGTGCAGCGCCGAGAGGAACGGGCCGGCCTCCATCTCGAGGACGGTGTAGCCGTCGCGGTAGAAGGTGCCCATGTAGCGCTTGTTCTGCAGGAAGGCGCTGCGCACGGTGAGCGCCGCCTGGTTGTCGAAGACGCTGCCGAAGCGCAGGTAGGGGCGCACGTCCTTGGCGGTGAAGGCGTTCTTGAAGAGGAAGGTCGAGCGCGAGTGCTCGTCGTAGACCGTGTTCGAGAGCGACACGTCGCCGACCCGGCCGTTGAGCGTCGCCGCCTTGC
Organism: Labilithrix luteola; assembly: GCA_026225435.1. Taxonomy (GTDB): domain Bacteria; phylum Myxococcota_A; class Polyangia; order Polyangiales; family Polyangiaceae; genus JAMFST01. Next base: position 1,784 of record JAMFST010000746.1, on the reverse strand, counting down.
CCATGACGTAGACACCGCGCAGCTCGCCCACGCCCTGGCCGACGCGCGAGAGCAGGTGGTAGGCGCCCATCCCCAGCGGGTAGTCGATGTTCAGCAGCACCGCGGTGCTCCGCGAGAGCTTCTCCAGCCCGGGCACGTGCAGGCGCGGGTCGATGCGCTCGGGGCGGATCTTGGACAGGTGGATGATCTGCGCGTCGATCTCCACGTGCCCCGGCTCGGAGACGTGGAGCAGGCCGGAGTCCTCCTCGAAGGCGCGCACCTCGTTCATGAGCGCGCCGGTGCGGTCGGCGAGGATGTAGCCGCGCAGGCAGTAGTAGAGGAGCGCGTCGCGCTCGGTGGTGTCGGTGACCTTCGCCGCGGCGGCGAAGGCGGGAGCGAGCCCCTCGGGATCGTGCCGGCGGATGTGCTCGATGATCGCGTCGCCGTGCAGGCGGGCGTAGCCGCCCACCAGGTTGGCGATGGCGTGGGTGTTGGAGCTGACGAAGTACGTCGGCGGGCGGCGCGGCTCCTGCGGCTGGACGTAGACGCGGTCGATCCCGCCCCACCAGCGCTGCGCGGCGCGCTGGTACTGCGAGTACGAAGCGGCCAGCCCGCGCAGGTGGATGTCGAGCGGGCGCGCGGCGACGTCGCGGATGACGGCGTCGAAGTGGCTGATCCCGAAGGCCTCGGCCAGCTTCTCCAGCTTGTCGACGTCTACGCCGAGCGCGGCGGCGATCACGTCGCGGCCGGGGCCCCGCTCGTCGCCGAAGTCCACGCCGCGCAGACGGGCGTGCATCTTGTTCCACTCGATCTGGTACGCGGTGAGGATGGGGACCAGGTCGTCGATGTCGCTGACGCTGGCGATGAAGACGGCGAGCGTGCGCCCACCGTCCCAGCGCAGCGGGCGTCGGCGGCCGCGGGTGCGGGCGATCTGCCAGGTGCGCACCGGGAAGCCGGCCGCCTCGAAGAGCTCGTGCGACTGGCCGAGGACGACCAGCTCGATCTTCGGCATCGTCTCCGGCAAGCGGCCGGCGGCGTAGGCGAAGGCGGAGACGTCCGGGACCTGCAACAGCGCCCCCTCGTGCAAGGAGAGCGCGCTGTAGGCGTGCGCCTCCTCGAATGCGCGCACCCGGACCTCGCCGGTCGAGCGGAGCAGCGAGGTGTACGTCTGGATGTAGAGATCGAGCTCGTCCGACGGTGCGACCGGCGCCTGGCGTTCCATCAGGCGGTCGTGGTGCTGCCGCTGTCGTTCGTGGCGAGCGCGTCTTCCGCCATCGCCTTGGCGAGCGCGAAGCGCCGCTCCTCCGCCTCGGTGCGCACGCGCGCCGGCTTGCTGACCGGCGCCAGCTCGTCGCGCCCACGCTGGGTGCTGCGACTGCCGAACCAGCCGAGGAGACGCGCCACCGGGCCGCGCTCGGAGTCGAGCGTGAAGGCGCCGCCGACGAGCAGCTCCGGCGCGGTGCGCAAGGTGGCGATGACCCGCTCGTTCGCCTCCCAGAAGACGAGCGCGCGGTCGAACGCCTCGCGCTGGGTGAGCGCCAGCTGCGAGCGCGCGAGCGACGGCTTCACCTCGTGCACGCGGCAGAAGAGCGCGAGCAGCGCGGCCGCCTCGGTGACCGCGAGCGCCGTCCCCTGGTGCACGCGCGCGCCTCCGCAGCTCTTGCTGTACATGTACGAGCCGTTGACGACGAGGACGCCGAGCCCGATGGCGATGGCGGCGAGCTCGAGGCGGGCCGGATCGTCGGCCTGCTCGTCGCCCCCTTCGTGGAGGACGAGGCTGCCGGTGACGCGGGCGAGCGACGTCA
>JAMFST010000745.1 GCA_026225435.1 Labilithrix luteola | reverse complement strand
GCTCGACGTGGTCGTCGCCAAGGGGCTCGAGGCGAGCTCCGGCACCACCGTCGACGCCGGCGCGATCCCCGAGGGGACCATGGCGCTCGACATCGGGCCGCGCTCGGTGGCGCTGTTCTCCCAGGCGTTCGTCGGAGCGAAGACCATCTTCTGGAACGGGCCGATGGGGCTCTTCGAGAAGAAGCCGTTCGCCGGTGGGACGTTCGGCGTGGCCGAGGCGATGGCCGATGCGGACGCCTTCACCGTCGTCGGCGGCGGCGACAGCGCGGCCGCCGTGAACGCGGCAGGCGGCGGGATCGCCGAGAAGATGAAGCACATCTCCACCGGCGGCGGCGCCTCGCTCGAGCTGCTCGAGGGGAAGAAGCTCCCCGGCATCGAGGTGCTGCGGGTCAACACGCCCACCGTCGGGAGCTCCTCGTGAACAGCGCGCGCAAGCCGCTCATCGCCGGCAACTGGAAGATGCACCTCGGCGGGATCGCCGGCATCGAGCTGGCGGCCAAGTGCATGGACATCGCCCGGCAGAACCCCCACGTAGAGCTGGTGGTCGCCCCGCCGTTCACCGCCATCGCCGCCATCGCGCAGGAGTGCGAGGAGCAGGGGGAGCACGGCGGACACTGCGGCGTCGCCGCCCAGAACATGAACGCCAAGTCGGCCGGCGCGTACACCGGCGAGGTGAGCCCGGCGATGCTGGCGGAAGCCGGCGCCACCTGGGTCATCCTGGGGCACAGCGAGCGCCGGCAGCACTACGGCGAGACCGATCAGCAGGTGCACGAGAAGGTCGCCGCGGCCTTCGTGGCCAAGCTGGTGCCCATCGTCTGCATCGGCGAGACGCTCGAGGAGCGCGAGTCCGGGCAGACGCTGACCGTGGTGAAGCGGCAGCTCTCGGCGTTCGTGGAGCTGCTCCAGGAGCACGTCGCCCTCCCCTCGGCCATCGCCTACGAGCCGGTCTGGGCCATCGGCACGGGCAAGACCGCCGGTCCGGCCGAGGCCGAGGAGGTGCATGCGGCCATCCGCGAGGTCCTCTCCGCCCAGTCGGCCGAGCTCGCCGCCAAGACGCGGATCCTCTACGGCGGCTCGGTAAAAGCCGACAACGCGAAGGCGCTCCTGGCCGCGGCGAACGTCGACGGAGCCCTGGTCGGCGGCGCCAGCTTGGAGGCGGCCTCGTTCGGTGCTATCGCCCGCGCGGCGGAATCACTCGTCGTCTCTTCCTGAACGCCGTTCCCGAACATCCCCCTCGCAGACGCGCCCGCTACCACGACATGCTCCTTTTTCTGCTCAAGTCGCTGCACGTCCTGGTGTGCGCCATCCTCATCTTCGTCGTGCTCCTCCAGCAGGGGCGCGGCGGGGGAATGGGCGCGACCTTCGGCGGGGCGGCGGCCACGCAGGTCTTCGGCGGTCGCGGCGCGGGCAACCTGCTCACCCGCACCACCAGCATCTGCGCCGGTCTCTTCATGCTCACCAGCGTGACCCTCGCCTACAAGTCGTCCGAGGGTGACCGCGAGCTGAAGCAGCGCGCCGCGCAGGAAGCGAAGAAGACCAAGGGGGACAAGGGGACGGCGCGGCCCAAGGATCCGGCGGCCGCCGGCAGCGGCGCAGCCACGGATACGAAGCCGGCGGACGCCCCCGCGACGCCCGCTCCGCCCGCCAGCACGCCCACGCCCTGAACGTTTCGCCCGTGCGCGCGCCGGTGGCGCCGGTCTCGCGCGCACGTATCGCGCTCGCCCTGGTCCTGGCCAAGGCGGCGGTGGGGCTCGCCGTGCTCGCGAGCGGATTCACCCACGTCTCGGACGACGACTACGCGCGGGTGGTCATCGCCCAGGGCTTCGCCATCGCCCCCCGGCTCGATCCGAGCGGGACCAGCTGGCTGCCGCTCCCCTTCTGGATCGCCGGGAGCGCGATGATCGCGACCGGCCGGAGCTTGCTCGCGGCGCGCGTCGTCGCAGGGATCCTGGGGGCGCTCTCTCCCCTGCCCGCGCTCTTCGCCCTGCGCCGCAACGGCGTCTCCACGGTGGCCATCCTCGGCGGGCTCGCCCTCGCCTTCGCGTCCCCCTGGAGCGCGTGGAGCGGCGTGGCGACCATCCCCGACGGCTGGACCGCCGCGCTGGTAGCAGCGGCCGCCTTCGCGCTCATGAGCGAACGGACGCTCCGCATCGCTGCCGCGTGCGCGGCCGCGGCGGCGCTCTCCCGGTACGACGCCTGGCCGGTGTGCGCCGTCGTCGCTGTCCGCGCGGGGCTGGTCGTGGGGCGCGCGCGCACGCCATCGGCTCGCAAGGAGGGTAAAATGACACGTTTTGGCAGTTAATACGGCGGGCGCGGCGGTTTGAACCACCACACCCTTGAGCCGATGACGCATCGAACGAATTCGGAATGCGGCGGTTAAAGCGCGGCAGGTGCGGCGGTCCTAGGAAACCCGCGGAATTCCTGGGTGCGGTGGTTCTGCGGCGGTGTGC
>JAMFST010000744.1 GCA_026225435.1 Labilithrix luteola | reverse complement strand
GACGACGAGCCGGCGCCGGTCCCTGTCCAGGGCTCCGCGGCCGTGGTCACGACGACGTACACGACCATCGGTCCGCGCGACAAGGTCCCGCCGGGGACGGTCGTGGTTCACCTCGACTCGCCGGAGCCGGTCAACCTCGAGCACCGCGGCGGCATCGGCATCGAGCGCAACCCGTGGGAGCCCGTCTGCCACGCGCCGTGCGACATGGCCGTCCCTGCGGGTGACGAGTACCGCGTCACCGGCCCCACGGTGAACAACTCCAAGTCCTTCATCCTCAAGTCGGGTGAGGGGCAGAAGGTCACCTTGCAGGTGACGCCGGGCAAGCAGAGCAAGGCGACCGCCGGCTACGTGCTCCTCGGCACCGGCGCGGGCCTGGCCATCGCCGGCACGCTGGTCATCGTCTTCGGCTCGCGCGGCGGCAAGACGTTCCCCGGCGGCGAGGGTGGGGCCGACACCTCGACCACCAACAACGCCAACTACAACTTCATCCTCGCGGGCACCGGCTTGATCCTCGGCGGCGTCGTCGCGGGTGTCGTGGGCGGCGCGCTGGCGATCGACAACGCGCACACGCGCGTCGGCGCGGGCAACGAGAAGGAGAACGGCGAGAAGGGGACCAGCCCGACCTCTCCCACCGAGAACCCGAACGACAGCGGCTCCACGGTCGTCTCGTCGAACCACATCCCGTACTTCGTCGACACCCAGGCGCACAAGCTCAGCGCCGGTGTACAGACGTACACGGTTCCGCTCTTCACCAAGACGTTCTGAGAGAGCGCTCGCCTCTTCGACCTGGCGCCGCAGCTTCTACAGCTGCCGCCAGTCGACGAGGCGGAACTCGCGGTCGCTCGCCTTCATCTCGACGCTGCGGCGCAGGCCGACCGCGTCGCCGCCGATCTGCAGCGCCATGTCGCGCGAGAAGGTGAGCCGGACGTGGCGCGCGAACCAGTCGTGCATGCCGCGGAGCGGATGGACGCCGCGCCACAGCTTGGGGATGTCCTTGATGGCGGCGGCGGTCCCGCGGTCGTAGACGCGGATGTTGACGTGGTCGAGCATCCGCTCGGCGAACGGATAGACCCGGAAGCCGTAACCGAACTCGGGGCAGGTGGCGGCGCCCACCGAGCTGGCGAGGCCGTCGTAGAGCACGTCGCCGCGGCGGACTCCGGCGAGCTTGAGGAGCTTGCGGTCGGCGGTCATGGTGAAGACCTCGTCGCCGAGGTTCTCGACGAGCACGTGGGTGCGGCCGTGCAGCACCGTCTTCGGCGCGGTGCGCAACAGCGTCGCCGAGAGGTAGCCCCAGACGCTCTTGCTGAAGCGGCGGCCGATGCCGCGCGACTCGGCCAGCTGGGCGCGGAAATCCTCGAGGATCTGCGCGTCCCAGCCGGCGCCGGCGAAGTGCGCGAGCACGCCGTCGCACTCGAGCAGGCCGACGCGACGGGTGGGGAGCTCGCCGCGACGCGCGTAGGGCGAGCCGAGGAGCATCTCCATGCAGCTGCCGATCTTGTGCGCGCCGGTGACGTGCGCCCAGGCGTTGCCGGTGCCGAGCGGCAGGACGCCGACGGTGGGGAGCGGCTGACCTTCGGGGACCAGCTTGTCGAGCGCGTTCACCAGGGCGATGGCCGTGCCGTCACCGCCGGCGGCGAAGAGGCAGCGCGTCTCCCCCAGCTCGCGCAGCCACGCCTCGAGCTCCGGCAAGGTGCGCGTGAGGCGGACGCTCGCGCCCGGGAGCGCGCGCGCGATCTGCACGGCCACGCGCCTCCCTGCGCGCTTGGCGTTGGCGTTGACGAGGACGCCGAACCCGTCGCCGAGATCGCTCACGAGGTCTGTCGTCCCCGCTCGAGGCTCGCCTCGATGATCGCCCGCACGTCCGTGGCGAGCACCTCCCGCCCGGTCTTGCCCGGCATCGCCCGGTAGGGCGCGGGATCGATCGGCGGGTTCAGCACCACCGTCACGTCGACGCCACGCGTCGTGCGCCAGCCGTGCTTGCCGAGCACCTCGCGCGTGCCGACGAGCGCCGCCGGCAGCACCGGGAGCATCGCGTCCAGCGCCAGCTGGAAGGGCCCCTTCTTGAACGGCTGCAGCTCGCCGGTCTTGCTCCGCGTCCCCTCGGGGGAGATCCACACGTGGGTCCCGCCGGCGAGCTTGGCCTTCGCCTCGGCGAGGCTCTGGATGGCCCGCTGCCGGTTGTTCCGGTCGATCTCCACGAAGCCGGCGTTCTTCATCGCCGCGCCGAAGATGGGGATGCGAAAGAGCTCCGTCTTGGTGACCATCCGCAGGTTGCCGTTGGCCGCCATGGCCACGAACATCACCGGGATGTCGTAGAGCGACTCGTGGTTGCTCATGACCACGTAGGTCTGCCCCGCCTGCAGGTGCTCGCGGCCGAGGACGCGCAGCTTGATGCCCGCGTGATCGCACAGGCGCTGCGACCAGACGGCGAGGCGGGCGTCGCAGCTGGCCATCGTGACGCGCCCGAGCAGCGCGTCGAAGACGGTGGGGGCGCTGATTCGCAGCGTTTCACCGACGTTGGCCAGCGAGGCGGCGAGCGAGATGTCGGACGGGTCGGTGCGGTCGGGCTCGACCGTGCTGGCCTGGGGCGGAGACGACGGAGACGGGAGCGGAGCCATCGGCGGGCGCGAAGCGTACTTCAAGGCTCGCCGCAAACCGATGGCAACGTGTACGCTCGATCTCGCTGCGCGGCCCCCTCTTGGTGCGGCGCGGCCTCTCGGGAAACGGATGACGACCCTCAGGAACGCCCTTGGCCATCTGCAGAACCATCCGGACGACGAGCGCGCCTGGTCCGAGCTCGAAGCCGAGCTGACCAGCGGCGAGCGTGCGCGAAGTGACGGGGCGCGCGGGGAGGCCGCCAACGGTTCGGCCGCCGACACGGTGAAGCTCCTCGACGCCGCACGCTCGGCCCACGCCGAACGCCGGGAGAGCGACGCCGTCGCGCGTCTCCTCGAGCTCGAAGCGGCGGAGGTGCGCGGCACGTCCGACGAGGCGCCGCTCCTGCGCGAGCTCGCCCGCGTGTACGACGAGGATCTGTTCGACGACGCGCGCGTGGTCGCCACCTGCGAGCGACTGCGGGCGCTGGTGCCGGACGATCGCGCGGCGGCGCAGCTGCTCGACGGGCGCGCCGAGACGCGCGCCGGCTGGGCCGACATCGCCAAGAAAGACCTCGAGGAGTCGAAGACGGCGAGCGCCGCCAGCTTCCAGAGCGCGCTCCTGGTCAGCGCGTCGGAGCATCTGTGGCGCTACGGGCGCGGCGGGACCGGGGCGGCGAAGAAGAAGGCGGCGACGCGCATCGCCGCGGTCGAGGGCTTCCTCGAGCGCGCGGTGACCCTCGATCCGAAGAACCGGCGCGGCGCCCTGCTGCTCGAGCGCGTGCTGCTCGGCAAGAGCGACTGGAAGGCGATCGCGCACCTGCTCGAGCGGGTGATCCCCGACCTGCCGCGCGAGGAGCGGGTGACCGAGCTGCTGCGACTGGCCCGCCTGTACAACCGGAAGCTGGAGCTGCCGGAGAAGGCGGCCGAGACGTACGCGTCGGTCATCGATCTGACGCCGGGGCAGCAGGAGGCGACGAGCGCGCTGGTCGACTACTTCACGACCACCGAGCGCTGGGACGAGCTGGCGACCCTCTACGAGGAGCACCTGCTCACCTCCGAGGAGCCAGATCCGGGCGTCATCCTCCAGGTCGCGATGGTGAACTGGAAGATGCGCAACCGGCCCGAGGTGGCCGAGCCGTTCTTCGAGCGGCTGCGGCGCGCGCAGCCGGGGCACCAGATGGCCCTCGAGTTCTTCCGCGGCTACTGCCGCGATCGTGGAGAAGGGGCGCGGCTGGCGCAGATCCTCGTCGACGCCGAGCGCGCGCTCCCTCCGGGAGCGCCGAAGAGCGCGCTCGCCGAGGAGATCTCGGGCCTCGCACAGGAGGGGGCGAGCGCCACGAAGGCGATCGAGCACAACCGACACCTGCTCCGGCAAGACGCCAACAACGGCGAGGCGCGCGAGACGCTCAAGCGGCTCTATCGCCAGACGGCCAGCTGGAACGCGCTCGCCGATCTGCTGCGCGGCGAGCTCGAACGGATCGATCCGCAGGACGCCAAGTCGCGTCTGCCGGTGCTCGCCGAGGTGGCGGCGGTCTATCGCGAGCACATCAAGAGCGACTCGGCGCTGGTCACCGTGCTCTCGCAGATCGTCCAGCTGGCGCCGGACAACGTCGACGCCTTGCGCGAGCTGTCGCGCGTGTACGAGCAGCTCGGTCGCTGGCGCGATCTGCTGAACGTGCAGACGCGCCTCGCCGAGCTGGAGACACGGCCGGCGGCCAAGACGGAGCTCTATCGCACCATCGCCAAGCGCTGGCTCGATCAGTTCTCCAACGTGCAGAACGCCTCCGAGGCGTACGAGAAGCTGCTCGAGGTGACCCCGTCCGACGAGGACGCGATGGCCCGGCTGCGCGAGCTGTACACCAAGCGGCGCGCCTACCGGCCGCTCTACGAGCTGCTCCACAAGCGCAGCGAGCTGCTCACGCCTGGCCCGGGGCGGCGCGAGCTGTGGTCGGAGATGGCGCGCATCGCCTCCGAGCGCCTCGAGCGCGGCGGCGAGGCCGTGTATCTGTACAAGCGGATCCTCGAGGAGGAGCCGGGCAACCCGGCGGCGCTGGACGCGCTCGAGAAGCAGGCGGAGCGCGATCGCGACTTTCCCACCGTGGCCGACGTGGTCGAGAAGCGCATCGACTTCACCGACGACCCCGCGCAGAAGCTGGTTCTCCTGCAGCGGCTGGGGGCGGTCTACGCCGACCGGCTGCAGGACCAGGAAGCGGCCACGCGGACGTGGCGGCGGGTGCTCGACCTGTCGCCGGGCAACGCCAAGGCGATGCGCGTGCTGCGCGACTCGTACCTGGCGAGCGGCAACTACGACGCCCTCGAGGAGCTGTACGCCAAGGGGAACGACTGGGAAGCGCTCGCCGAGGTCTTCTCCGGCGCCGCCGATCGCGGCACCGACGCCGCGCTCAAGGTGGAGCTGTCGTTCCGCGCGGCCGACGTCTACGCCACCAAGCTGAACGCGCCCGAGCGAGCCTTCCGTGCCTACGAGCGCGTGCTCGCGGCCCGGCCGGACGACGCGCGCGCCGCAGCGGCGTTGATCCCGCTCTACGAGAAGGACGAGAAGTGGCCGCGGTTGCCGGCGCTCTACGAGATCGCCCTGCGCCGCGCGGTGGCCGACAGTG
>JAMFST010000743.1 GCA_026225435.1 Labilithrix luteola | reverse complement strand
CCGGATTCCTGGTGATCGCTACGGCGCGGCTGCCTGGTCGCGCTCGAACACCGTCCAGCGATCCCCGTGCCACTTCTGGTGGAACGTCCCCGGCGGCGGGTTGAAGCCGTTGCCGCGGACGAGCACGTAGTCGTAATAGGGGAACAGCTCGCGGATGCCGACCTGCTCCGGCGTCCACTCCCAGCGCAGGCGCGCCGGGCCGCCGGGCGGAGGAAATTTCCCCGGCTGGAAGTCGAACGGCCAGTGCGCGTAGCCCGCGTAGGTGAACTCGATCACCCCCCCCTTGTGCAGCTGGTAGTACGAGCCGAAGTGGAGGAACGGCGTCCAGTTGGTCGTCTTCGAGCCCTTGTCGAAGATGAGCGCGGCCACCTTCTTGCCCGGGTCCATCTCGTCGATGGCGCCGTCGATGTCGCCGACCTCTTCACGCTGGAAGGTGATGAAGTGCTTGCAGACGTTGACGGTGCTGTAGAGCGCGAGCGTCGCCATCGCGGCCGTCGCCAGCGTGCCGTTGAAGCCGCGCGGCATCCGCAGCATCGGGATGATGGTGAGGAAGAACAGGATCGGGAAGCGCTGGGAGATGAGCCAGATGTACCCGTGCCCCTCGCCGGTGGTGAAGTAGAGGAGCACGCAGACGATCGGCAAGAGGCCGTACATCCGCGCCACCGGGCGTGACTCGTCGGCGCGCTCCTCGCCGTGCGCCATCGCCGTGAGGAAGAGCACGCACAGGACGAAGCCGATGAGGACGACGTCGTCGCTCTGGTCCTTGAAGATGTCGAGCAGCCAGTTGTACACCGCCGGCACCGCCTGGTTGAGCGGCGCGGCCTGGTCCTGCGAGGTGCGGTCGGTGAGCGTGCCGCGAGTGAGCTTGCCCGCCTCGGTGAAGAAGGTCCACCAGGCAAAGACGAGCAGCGCGGGGACCACCGGCGCACCGGCGCGCAGCCAGCGGCGCGGCTCCTTCCAGGGGAACATCAGGGCGAAGCCGAGCCCGAAGATGCCGAAGGGGAAGATGTGCGAATAGAAGAGGCAGACGGCGAGCACGCCGAGGAGGATGGCGCGCGGGCGGGTGGGCTCGGCGAACCAGCGCACGGCGGTCGCCAGCGCGAGGAACATCAGCGGGATCCCGAGGAGGAACGGGAGCAGCCCGAAGAGGAACATCACGTTGTACAAAAGCGGGATGGCGAGGAGGCAGAGCCGCTCGTCCTTCCCCAGCGCACGCAGGAGCGAGCGCAGCGCCAGCACCGTCCCGCCGAGGTACCCGCACATGAGGAGCACGTTGGCTCCGATGACCCCGACGAAGTACGAGAGGAAGCTACCGACGAGGTAGTAGAAGACGTACTGCGTGCGCCCGAGGGTGAGCACGAAGTTCTCGTCGAAGTGGTACCCGGCCGAGTGGAAGTTGTGCACCACGCGGATGGTCGCGAGGTGGAACGGCAGATCCTGGATCGGCGGATAGCGCACGATCCACGCGGGCGCGGTGGCGACGAACGCCGCGGCGATGTAGGCGAGATCCGTGGGCGTGTAGCTGCGGAAGTAAGCCTTCGTCTGCGCGATCAAGCGTTCCAGCATCGTTCGCGCGCGACGCTATCACGAGCGGCGAATCAGGAGCCGGAGTCGCCCCCGTCGCCGGCGTCCCCGGCATCACCGGCGTCGGCACCGGCATCTACCTGACATCCGGAAAGGCCGGAGCCGATCACGGGAGCGGTTGCGTAGCCGCCGACGCCGTCTCCGTCGGGCCCCGTGAAGTAACAAGGGATGTACGCGACGCCGCCATCACACGAGCAGCCGACGATCGCGCTCTGGCAGGCCGGCTGCGGTATCGCCTTGCACACGCCCGTGGCGGTGCAGTGATCGGCGATCGGATAGACGCAGACGAACTCGGTGCTGGGGCAGTCGGTGTTCGAGGTGCACGCCTCGCCGCCGCCGGGGCTGGCGTCGATGGGCAGGCTCGCTTCCGCGCCCGTCGCGTCGGCGCTGCTTGCGTCGAGTGGCACGCTCGCATCGCCGAACCCCGATTCGTTCGAGTCGTCCGAGTTGCTGCACCCGATCGCCGACACGACGAGCAGCCCGCCGCCGCCAAGCATCAAGACAAGTTTACGAGAGACGCTCACCTTCATGAGTCGTCAGTAGATGCAAAAACGAGGCCCTCGCGCCCGCCGCATTCCGCCGCGATCCCGTGTGCTTTCGCTGCGCCAGCTTGTGCCGCGACAGGGCACGCGCGTCACGCCCGGCGGCGCGGATACTTCCTCCACAGCGCGGCCAGGTGCGCGGCGGAGCGGACGAAGTCGGTCGCCTTCACCTTGGAGCCGGCGACGTCGCTCCACGTGTCGAGCGGCAGCTCGTAGATGCGGTGCTCGCCGTCCGGCTCCTCGGCGAGGAAGCGGGCCAGGAGCTCCACGTCGAACACCCAGCCGGAGCCGAAGCGCTCGGCGAAGAGGCGCGGGGTGAGCGCGTCGACACGCAGCAGCTTCGCGCCGCACTGCGTGTCGTAGATGGGCAGGCCGAGCGTCTGCGAGGCGGCGGTGGCGAAGACGCGACCGAGGTAGTGACGCAGCGGCTTGCGCTCGATGGCGCGGCCCATCAGCTTCACCCGCGAGCCGACGACGAAGGAGGCGTGGGGATGCTGGTCCATCGCCTGGAGGAAGCGCGGCAGCTCTTCGAGCGGCGTCGCCAGATCGGCGTCCCAGTAGCCGACGAAGGCCGAAGATCCGCCGAGCGCGCTGAGCATGCCCTGCCGGATCGCCTCCGCCTTCCCGCCGTTCGCGTCGAGGGCGATGAGGCGCGCGCGCCCGGCCATCGACGCGACCAGGCGCTGCAGCACCTCACGGGTGGCGTCGCGGCTGCCGTCGTCGACGAAGACGATCTCCAGCTCCCGGGCCGGCTCCGGCAGGCGGAACGCGCGGAACGCCTCGACGTCCAGCCGTGCCGCTTCGTTGAAGCAGGGGACGACGAGCGTGACGTCGGGCATGGTGGTCCTGGAGCGCGGGCGGTCAGAACGGCTGCAGCGAGATGTCGGTGGTGCCGCGCCGGGCGCGCCAGTAGCTGCGGCCGGGGAACGCGTCCTTCACGCACTGGGTAAGGTTCGGGTCGCGGTCGATGGCGATGACCACGTCGGGGTGACGGAAGAACTGGAACGGCATGTTCTCGGTCGCGTCCATGATGTCCCACTCGGAGGTGTCGACGCCGACGAACACCACCGCGTGGTGCAGGTTCTCCCGCTGGATACCGGCCTCCACCTTGCCGTGCGACACGACGAAGCTGTGAATCCCCGGCCAGATGAGCGGGATGATGCGCAGGGTGCCGATGATCATCGCGCTCGCGGCGATCGCCCAGGGGCCGCCGCGGCGCGCGACGCCTTCCACCGTGCGGGTGGCCCGAGCGCGGGCGCGAGCGAGGTCCCACTGCGCGAGGCCGGATCGGGCGGCGGCAGCAAGAGGCGCGAGCGCCGTCGCCGTGCCCAGCGCCATCGGGACCACCAGGATGAGCGCGTAGCGAGGGCCGTAGCCCCAGTCACGCCCGCGCGTGCCCATGTCGATGAAGGAGTAATAAACGAGCAGCGGGACGACGCCGACGGTCGACCAGGCGATGCGCGACGCCAGCCCGCGCATGGCGCACAGGCCGACGATGCCGATCGCGATCGAGCAGGGGAACCAGCAGTACTCGCCGGTGGCCAGCGGGATGCTGTACTTCCACTGCTCCGGCGCCGGCCAGTCGTAGCGGACGATGTTCCAGGGGTGGATGATGGAGTTGAGCGAGTAGCCGGTGGTGAACCACTCGCCGAGCTGCAGGCGGAGGATCACCAGGCAGAAGCCACCGACGAGGGACAGGCTCACCCCGGTGGCGACGAAGCCGCGCCAGCCGATGCGGCGCCGCGCGAGGTCGACGAGGAAGATGATCCCGAGGGCGAAGTCGAGGCAGGCGCCGTCCGACGGGCGGGTGGCGCCGGTGAGGGCGACGGTGATCCCGAGCACGCTCCCCCAGAACCACTGCTGGCGGCGCCGGGAGCGCGCGCCGGCTTCGCCGTCGAAATCGGAGTCGACGATGCGCGCGTCGAGCAGGCGGAGGAGCGCCTCGATCGACCAGACGAACAGCGCCATGACGGCGACGTGCGAGTAGCGCGAGCCCGCGTTGAGCAGGTAGGTCACGCCCAGGCTGACGCTGAGCCCACCGATCCAGCCGGCCAGCGGGACGACCTTCTCGGTGACCGGCGCGGCGTACGGGTTGTTCTCGAGCAGCGACGCGCCGGCGCGGCGCGAGAGGCGCGCGGTGCCCACCGCCAGGATGCCGGACATCACCGGGGAGGCGAGCCAGGTCAGCTTGAAGGCGGTGAAGGGGGCCATCAGCAGCGGCCACCCGGGGGTGTACTGCGAGAACGACTTGCCCATCGAGGTGAACACGTAGAACGACTGGAGCGCGTTCCCGCACGGCGCCGCGTCGGTGTACGCGTGGCCGTGGGCGAAGACCGACGACTGCCAGGTGTACGCCCACTCGTCGCCGCTGCCGCCGCGGGCGATGAGCACGAAGAGACAGACGACGGTGGCGCTGAGGGTCGCGACGGCGAAGAGGATCAGGTCCTGCCGGTCGGCGTCGTAGAGCGAGAAGCCCCCCTCGCGAGAGCTGGGGACGATGTCCGCTTCCGCATCACCGGCGCTGGCCGCCGCGTCCTTCGCGACCCGCAGCGGCCGCGGGCGCAGGATGTAGACGAGGATGGAGATCCAGATGAGATTCGCGCTGATCGCCTCGCCATCCGATTGAGGGAACCAGGTGGGGAAGCGATAGAGCACCGCCTCGGCGGCGAACGACCAGGCGATGGGGACGATGCGCCGCGTGCACACCGCGGCCCCGCTGGCGAAGGCCATGGCGATGATCAGCTGGTCGCTGACCGCCGTGGCAGGCAGCGTGAAGCCGAGCTGCCGGAGCAGGTCCGGGAGCGTGGGGGAGGTGACGACGAGACCGAGCGCGCCGAGGACGAGCCAGAACGCCGCGCGGTCGAGACGGTCCCCCTTCTCGCCCACCCCGTGGAACCACAGGAGAGCGAAGACGAGCAGGCCGATCCCGACCTGGGCCGCCATCAGCGCGTCGACGACGTAGAGTGTGTACGGGGTGTGTTGCATCCGTGAGGAGGCGCCACCCTACCAAATCAGCCGGGCTTGAGCGGCTCGTGAGCGAGTCGTGAGCGGGCCGTGACAAGTGCCTTGGGGGTGTATTAGGGTCCGCGCCCCTATGGCGCAGGCTCAACGTACACCGCTCGGCAATGAGCAACGGCGCGGGGGTTCTTCCGCGGACGCAACGGCCACCATCGGCCGTTCGGCACGCGTGCGCGGGCGCATCACCGGCGAGGGGGATCTGCTCGTCGAGGGCTCCGTCGAGGGCGAGATCAACGTGGGGGGTGACATCACACTTTCCGGCGTGGTCGAAGGGGACATCGAGACGCGCGGGGCGGTCCACATCGCCAGCGGCGCTCGCGTCCGCGGGAATGTACGGAGCGACGACGTCTCGCTCGACGAGGGGGCCGAGTTCGCAGGCGAGCTGTCCGCGGATTTCGAGCTCCCTGCGGATCTCCAAGCGAGCTCGCCGGCCGGTGCCGCGAGCACGGCGCGTCGGCGCTGATCGCCAACAAACTCCACAAGTAGAAGCAGCAGTAGCGCGACGAGCGAAGAGAAGAGGACGGCATGGCGAGCACGGTCATCGGCGCAGGCATCACCATCGAAGGCGAAATCACCAGCGAAGAGGACGTCATCGTCCAGGGGACGGTGCGCGGCAAGCTGGCGGCCGACGGCGGCGTGACCGTCGAGCAGGGCGGCGTGGTCGAGGCGGACATCGCCGGCGGCCCCACCACCGTGTCCGGTCAGGTCACCGGCAACATCTCCTCGACGGACCGCGTCGACCTGCAGCCGGGCTCCAAGGTGGTCGGCAACGTCAAGGCCGCGCGCATCACCATCGCCGACGGCGCCCAGTTCAAGGGCAACGTCGACATGGACGTGTGAGCGCCATGGCAACCGCCGGCGACACGACCACGATTGGCCGCACCGTACGCATCCGCGGGCGGGTGACGGGCTCAGGGAATGCGGACCTCGAGATCGAGGGGTACGTCGAGGGCGAGGTGACGCTCGAAGGGGAGCTCACCATCGGTGAATTCGGGCGCGTCGGCGCCAACGTGCGCGCGCGCTCCGTCGTCATCCGCGGCGCCATCCGCGGCGACGTGCAGGCCGAGCACACGATCCGCCTCGAGGCGGGGGCTCGCGTGGTCGGCGACGTGCGCGCGCCGCGCGTGTCGATCGCGCCGGGGGCGAAGGTCCGCGGCTTCGTGCAGACCGCCGGCGCAGGTGGGGCCGCGCCGCGCGCTGCGGCAACCCGCGCCACCGCCTCCGTCACCAGCACGCCCATCGCGAAGAGCGAGCCGCGGCCGGCGCCGGTGGCAGCTCCGGTAGCGGCGCCCGTCGTCGCGCGACCGGCTCCGGCCCCCGCTCACGTCCCCGCGCCGACACCGACGATCAAGCAAGCGGCGGTTCCGGTCGCGCAGGCGGCCCATCGCTCCGGTCCGCCGGCTCCGGTGGTGCCGGTGATCAAGAAGGCGAAGGGGCAGCTCACCAAGAAGCGCGGCGAGTGATGGCTGGAGACGTGACGGGCGAGGTGCCGGCGGGCGAGCGACGCGCGCGCCTCCTCGCCCTGCTCACGCAGCGCTCGTTCGCCGAGCGCAAGGTGATCCTCGCCTCCGGCAAGGAGAGCGACTTCTTCATCGACTGCAAGCAGACGGTGCTGACCGCCGAGGGGCACACCCTCGTCGGCGAGCTCATGACCGACGCGCTGGCCGAGCTGCCGCGTGCGGTGGCGGTCGCCGGGGTCGAGCTCGGCGGTTGCCCGCTGGCGAGCGCCGTCTCGCTGACCACCTTCCGCCGTGGCGACGCGAAGGACGCGCTCTATGTCCGCAAGGCCGCCAAGGATCACGGCTCGCAGCGCCTGGTCGAAGGAAACACGCTCCTTCACCCCGACGCGCCGGTCGTCGTGCTGGAAGACGTCGTGACCACGGGAGGTTCGACGCTTCGCGCCATCGAGACGCTCTCGGCCGCCGGCTGCCGCGTCGTCGGCGTGATCGCGCTGGTCGACCGGCTCGAGGGGGGCGCCGAGGCCATCCGTGCGACCGGCGTTCCGCTCGTTGCATTGTACACGCGAGAAGACTTCCTCCCCGCGTGAGTCGGTTCCCGCCATCGTTCCGTCGGACGTGCCCGCCGATTCGCGCTAATCTCTTCGGCAAGGAGCTTTTGATCCCGTGACCGGAAAGCGCATCGACGTCCTCAGCGATTCCACCGGAGAGACGGCCGAGAAGGTCGTCCGCGCGGCGATGCTGCAGTTTCCTCACTCGGGGACGCAGATCGTGCTGCACACCCGCGTGCGTACCAAGGAGGCGGCGCGCCCGTTCCTCGAGGCCGCCGCGCAGGACGGCGCGCTCGTGGTGTTCACCGTGGTGAGCCCGGAGCTGCGCGAGTACATCCACACCGCCAGCTACGAGCTGAAGATCGAGGCGCTCGATCTCATCGGCTCGCTCATCGGCAAGCTGGGCGCGTACCTCGATCGCCAGCCGATCAACATGCCGAGCGCGATGCTCCCGCTCTCGGACGAGTACTTCCGTCGCATCGAGGCGGTGGAGTTCACCGTCAAGAGCGACGACGGCAAGGAGCCGCGCAACTTCCGCAAGGCGGACATCATCCTGGTCGGCGTCAGCCGCACCTCGAAGACGCCGCTCTCCACCCTGCTCGCCCAGCGCGGCCTGAAGATCGCCAACCTGCCGCTGGTCATGGGCGTGGCCACGCCGCCGGAGCTCGAGGAGGCGTCGCAAGATCGCATCGTCGGCCTCACCATCGGGCTCGATCCGCTCGTCGAGATCCGCAAGGCGCGCCTGAAGCAGCTGGGCATGAGCGTCGACACGAACTACGGCCTCCGCGAGCAGGTGAAGGAGGAGCTGGAGTACGCGGCTCGTATCTTCCGCCAGCACCCGTCGTGGCCGGTGATCGACGTGACCGGTCGGGCGATCGAGGAGACGGCGGTGATCATCCTCGAGTCGCTCAAGGACCGGGACGAAGCGGCGAAGAACGCCCGCGCCGCCATCGTCTGAGAGCCACGAGCGTCATTCGTGGCGCTGCGGGGGGCGGTAGGAGACGCGTTTCGCCTGGCGCCGGCGCGGCCGGCGATCGCGCTCGGCCTGCGCACGGCTCTCGCGAGCATGGTGCCGGCGGTGCTGGCGTACAACGGCTACCCGGCGGCCATCTTCGCGGTGACCGCGGGGTTCCTCGCCGCGGCGACGGACAAGGGGGGCGCCTACCGCACGCGGGCGCGGACCCTCTTCGGGCTGGCGCTGACCTCCACGCTGGCGCTGGCCCTCGGCTCCGCGCTGGGCGAGCGCACCGTGGCCTCGACCATCGCCGCGACCCTGGTGGTGCTCGTCTGGGGGGTCGTCTTCGGGATGGCGCCGGCCTACAGCGACGAGGCGGCGAGCGTGAGCTCGTCGTCGACCACCGTGCTCCTCGTCGGGCTGGCGTTCCCCACCACCGACCTGGCGGCGCTCGAGACACGGGTCGGCTGGATGGTCGCCGGCTTCGCCTGGGCCGCGGTGCTGACGCTCGGGTTGTGGACGGTGCGCGTGTACGAGCCGGCGCGCCGCGCGGTGGCCACCGCCTTCGAGAGCCTGGCTGACTACACCGGTCGCCTCATCGCCGCCGAGCCGCACCAGGCGGGCTCGCGTCCGTCGTCGTGGGGTGACGATCTGCAGGCCGAGCACCGCACCCTGCGCGACACCATCGAGGTCGCCCGGCGGGTGCTGGCGGCCACGCGGCGCGGCCGGCGAGGGGAGGCCGGTCGTGGTGCGCGTCTCCTCGCGCTGGTGGAGGTGGTCGAGCGCGCCTTTCCGCTCCTCATCGCCATCACCGATCTCGCCGGTGCGGGCGATCCGTCGCTGCCGTCGGGCGAGCAGCTGCAACAGGATCTCGCGCGAGTGCAGACCCGCC
The DNA here is from genome assembly GCA_026225435.1 of Labilithrix luteola. Taxonomy (GTDB): domain Bacteria; phylum Myxococcota_A; class Polyangia; order Polyangiales; family Polyangiaceae; genus JAMFST01. The sequence goes on along the minus strand of JAMFST010000743.1, from coordinate 6,588 downwards.
TGCGCCAGGTCGCCAGCGTGGTCCGCACCGAAGGGCGCACCGCCCCCGAGCTCGCCCGCGCCTCGCTGGTGCCGCCGGCGAGCGAGGAGCAGCTCTCGTCGCTCCTCTCGCAGCTCGCGCGCCTGGTGGAGATCGCCATGCGCATCGCCGTCAGCATGTACGACGACACGCCCATCCAGGAGCTGGACCTGCCCCCCGGCGGGCTCACCACGGTCGAAGGCGAGGCGGTCGGCACGCCGCCCCGCCGCGGCCTTTTCGAGCCGATCCAGCAGAACCTGAGCACCCGCTCGCTCATCTTCCGTCACGCGGCGCGCTTGGGGATCACGCTGGCGCTGGCCGTCGCGCTGGTCCACGCGTTCGACGTGCGCCGCGGCTACTGGGTGACGCTCACCGTCTCGCTGCTCCTCCAGCCGCACGCGCCGGCCGCCTTCACCAAGATCCTCCAGCGCGTCGGCGGCACCGTCTGCGGCGGGATCATCGCCTCGCTGGTGGCGACCTACGTGCACGCGCGGCTGCTCAAGCTGGCCATCGTCACCGCCTTCGCCGCCACCAGCACCGCCGTCCTGCAGATCAACTACGGCCTCTTCTCCATGTTCCTCACGCCGACGTTCGTGCTCCTGGCGGAGATGGGGGTCGACGACCCGACGCTCGCGCGCGTGCGCATCACCAACACCATCCTCGGTGCGGTCCTCGCGCTCGCCAGCACCTTGCTCCTCTGGCCGAGCTGGGAGCGCGACCGGCTCCCCGACACCCTCGCCGCCGCCATCGAGGCCCTCGCCGCCTACGTGCGCCAGATCGGCACCATCCCCTCCGGGCCGGAGATCCTCGGGCAGGTGATCCCCGCGCGCCGTGCGCTCGGTCTCGCCCTGAACAACGCCGACGCCTCGCTCACCCGCCACCTCAACGAGCTGTCCAGCTCCCCGCAGACGGCGGCCGGCTGGATGACGCTGGTGACCTACAGCCGCCGCATGGGCAGCGCGCTGTCGGCGTGGGCTTCCCTGCGCACCTTGCCGGATCCGCCGCTCTCGCGCGAGCAGGCGGCGGAGCTGTCGACGCGGCTGGGAGACGAGCTCACGGAGATCGCCGCGTCGCTACGCGCGCGTCGCCCGTTGCACGTGCCCGAGGTGCAGCCGCAGCCGCTGTCGTCCTCGCCGGCGCGCCCCCGACCGGGCCTCGATCCGTCGAGCGAGCGGCTCACCCAGATGGCTTTCGCCCTCGCCCACGCGGCCAGCCGAGCGCTCGGCCCGTCAGCGCCAGCGTCGATCACCGCGCCGGCGGAGGGGTCAGCAGCCGCAGAGCTGTAAGCAGGGCGCGGCGCCGACGCACATCGAGGCGCAGGTCTGATCGCAGGTGCTGGTGGTCGTGGTGGTCGTCGTGGTCCCGCCGGGCTGGGTGCAGTGCCCCTCGGAGACCTGCTCGCAGACCTCCGACACGAGCTGGTTCGAGAGGAGCTGGGTCGCCTCGGCGCAGGTGGTGGGTGTGCCCAGCGGGCAGAGGTAGCCGTTGCAGCCGCACTCGAGGTCGTACGAGTCCCCCCCGTTGATGCGGAAGCCGCACCCGAGGAGCGCCGTCTGGTCGACGGTGATGTCGGCGCAGCTGGTGACGCCGGTGCAGAGGACGACGCCGGTGGTCACCTCGGTGCCGCAGTTGGTGCCGGTCCCGATCTCGCTCGTGATCTCTCCGGCCTCCGGATACGACTCGCCGGTCGCCGCCGCGTCGCTGTCGGTGGTCGTCGACGACGAGCCGCCGTCGATGCCGAGCAGGTCGTCGGCGAGCTGCGCACAGCCGCTGCTGGCCACGGTCGCGGCGACGACGCCGGTCATCGTGAGGAGGGGGAACGCTACCGAGGCGAGCTTGAGGAGCGATCGCGAAAATTGGCCGCGCATGCCGTGGACCCTGCCTGCGCGCCCGCGGGTCGGCCAAGTTTTCGCTTCGTAAACGCGCTTCACGCCCCCTACTGTCGACCGCGTGAACGACACCGCTTCCTCTCCCGCCACGTCTTCGTCTACCCAGCTCACCGGCCGTCTGCTCGGCTTCCTCGGCGCGGGGAACATGGCCGGCGCGATCATCAAGGGGCTGCTCCACGCCCACGTGGTGCCGCCGGCGTCGATCCTCGCGAGCGACGTGAAGGACGAGCGGCTGGCGCAGCTGCACGCGGCTCACGGCATCCGCACCACCAAGGACAACCTGGCCCTCGCGCGCGAGGTGGACGTGCTGGTCCTCTCGGTGAAGCCGCAGGTGCTCGAGAAGACGCTCCGCCTGGTCACGCCGGCCATCCGCCCCGAGACGCTGGTGATCTCCATCGCCGCCGGCGTCCCGATCGAGGCGCTCGAAGGGCAGCTGCCCGAGGGGACACGGGTCGTGCGCACCATGCCGAACACCCCGGCGACGGTGCTCGCGGGGGCCACGGCCATCGCCGCCGGTACGCACGCGACCGAGGAGGATCTGGCGACCACCCGCGCGCTCTTCGAGGCGATCGGGCGAGTGGTGATGGTGGAGGAGTCGCTCCTCGACGCGGTGACCGGTCTCTCCGGCAGCGGCCCGGCGTACGTCATGCTGATGATCGAGGCGCTGGCCGACGGCGGCGTGAAGGTCGGCCTCCACCGCGACACCGCGCTCCTGCTGGCGGCGCAAACGGTCTACGGCTCGGCGAAGCTGCTCCTCGAGACGGGCGAGCACCCGGGCCGCCTGAAGGACATGGTGACCAGCCCGGGAGGAACGGCGATCGCCGGACTGCACACCCTCGAGGCGGGCGGCCTGCGCACCACGTTGATCAACGCCGTCGAGACGGCGACCAAGCGCGCCGCCGAGCTGGGCGAAGCGATGGTCGCCAGGATGCGCAAGACGACCTGAGCGCCACGCGCTAGTGCTTCGCCTTGGTCGCCACCGGCAGCTTCGGCGCCGGCATCGGCGCCGGCGTGTACAGCGACGAGCTGCTCGTGCTCGCCTTCGCCGACGCGCTGTACACCGCGGTGATCTCCGTCTCGTCGAGCAGGCCGATGATCTTGCCGGTATCGTCGACGACGATGACCTCGCGCGTCCCGTGCGCCAGGAGCGCCTCGAGCGCAGAGTGGAGATCGTCGTTCTCGCCGACGGCGACCGGCTGGGTCATCAGATCGTCGGCCACGGTGAACGTCCCGAGCTCGGGGTCGCGCGCCAGCGTGCGGATGATGTCGATCCCGATGGTGCCGACGAGCCCGCCGTTCTCGTCGAGCACGGGGAAGATCTCCTGATCGCTGTGCGTGGCGACGCCGTCGAGCACCGCCCTCGCCGGGGTCGCGCGGAGGAACGAGGCGAAGGGGCGCTCGCGCACGACCACGTCGCCGACGCGCATCCCCTTGAGCGCGTCGAAGAGCAGCTCGTCCCGGTGCGCCGGCGAGTCGCGCCGCGTGGGGACCTGTGCATGATACATGGATCGCTTGCGCAGGGCGACGAAGGCGATCCCCTCGGCGAACATGAGTGGAACGAGCAGGTCGTAGCTCCCGGCGAGCTCGCACACCATGACCAGGGAGGCGATGGGCACGTGGGCCAGGCCGCCATAGAACACGCCCATCCCCACGAGCGCGAAGGCCCCCGGATCGATGTGCACCACCGACGGGCCGAAGACGTTGATGAGGACCCGCGCGACGTCGGGGATGTTGGGCAGCAGCTCCGCCGCGCGACCGAAGGCGCCGCCGAAGAGCGCTCCGACGACGAGCGAGGGGCCGAAGTCACCGGCGCTCCCGCCCGTCCCCACGGTCAGCGCGGTGGCGACGATCTTGATGCCGCCGAGGAGGAGCAAGAGCGCGACCGCGGTCCATCCCTCGCGGAACCACGGCGCGCCGGTGATGGCCACCTGCGCGAGCCCGTAGCCGCCGCCGAGGATGCCGAGCCCCTCGCCGCCGTGGCCGATGCGCGGGCCGAAGAAGAGCAGGATGGGCGTCGCCAGCACGCCGAGCAGCAGGCCGCCGAGCGCCGGCTTGGCCCACACCGGCCAGGGGAGCTTGGCGGTGAACTTCTTCACCGCGTCGAGCGCGTCGAGGAAGGCGATCGCGCCGAAGCAGATGACCACCGCCATCAGCGCGTAGAGCGGCAGCTGCGCGGGGATGAAGGGATAGCGCGCCGCGTGGGCGAACAGCGTCGACTAGCCGAAGAAGGAGATGAACACCGAGTAGCCGACGACGCTGGCGAGGACGGCCGGCACCAGCGCGTCCGACTCGAAGTCGTCGCGGTGCAGGATCTCGACGGCGAGGAGCGCGGCCCCGAGCGGCGTGCGGAAGACCGCGGCCATGCCGGCGCCGGTGCCGGCGACCAGGAGCACCCGGCGTTCCCGCTCGCTCACTCGCAGCCACTGCGCGCAAAGCGAGCCGAGCGCCCCGCCGATCTGCATCGTGGGCCCCTCGCGCCCGCCGCTGCCGCCGAAGCCGAGGGTGAAGATCGAGGCGACGGCTTTCACCCAGGCGACGCGACGACGGACGAGCCCGCCTTGCTCGTGGAAGGCGCGGATGATTGCGTCGGCGCCGCCGCCCTGGGTCTCGGGGGCGAGCCGGCCCGAGACGAGGCCGGACACCAGCGCGCCGAGCGCCGGGAGAAAGAGCAGCAGCCACCAGCGAAACGCCGGCACATCGGCCGACGGCAGAACCTCTTCGCCCGCCGCCCGCAGAGGGATGTACCCGACGCCGTTCTCCAGGACCACGCGCTGCACCAGGTCGAGCGCGGCGACGAACACCGTCCCGACGAAGCCCGCCGCCAGACCCACGAGGGCGGCGTGCCACAGCGTCCGCCCGACGATCTGCAGCTCGAGCGGATTCGACCCCCGCAACCGCTGGAAAGACGGCATCTTCGGCCTTCGCGCCGCGGCCATCCCCGGCAGCTTCATCGAACCCGCCCGGCGGAGGCGAACGAAGCGGCTCGATGCACGGAGCGGACGCTACTCCTTCTTCCGCGGCCGGGCGAATCCTCCGTCGTCGGCTTGACGGCGAACCCGCCTCTCTCTAGATGCTGCCCTCCGATGCAGACCAGCGAGCTCGCGAGCGACGCCCTCCCCAAGCGGCGCGCGGATGGCGTGGCGCTCGCCCGCGATCTGGCCCAGCTCGCCAAGCCGCGGATCACGCTCATGTGCGTGATCACCACCGCCGGCGGCCTGTGGATGGCCGAGCGCACGGGCGTCGCCATCTCGCATCTGACCGCCTTCATGGCGATCTTCGGCACCGCGCTCATCGTGGCGGGCGCCAACGCGCTCAACATGTACATCGAGCGTGACAGCGACCGGTACATGGCCCGCACGGCCAACCGCCCGCTCCCCACCGGCCGCATGGCGCCGCGGATCGCGCTCTGGTTCGGGGTCGGCCTCTCGGTCCTGGCCGTCCCGGTCCTCGCTTTCTTCACCAATCCGCTGACGGCGCTCCTCGCCGTGCTGGCCAACCTCAGCTACGTGCTCGCCTACACCCCGATGAAGGCGCGCTCGCACCACTCGCTGCTGGTGGGCGCGGTCCCGGGCGCCATCCCCCCGCTCCTCGGCTGGACCGCGGCGACCGGCCGCATCGACGCCGGCGGGATGGTCCTCTTCGCCATCCTCTTCATCTGGCAGATCCCGCATTTCCTCGCGATCACGCTGTTTCGCTGCGAGGAGTACAAGCGCGCCGGCCTCTTCGTGATGCCCAACGTGACCGGCCCCGAGCCGGTGAAGCACGCCATCGTCCGCTGGACCATGGCGCTCGTCGCCTCCACGCTGCTGCTCGTCCCGCTGGGCATCGCCCACCACGGCTACTTCGTCATCGCCAGCATCCTGGGCGCCGTCTTCTTCGGCGTCGGCTGCGTCGGCCTGCAGCGCCTCGACGCGGCGGAGCTTTACCGCTGGTCCCGCCGCCTCTTCGCGACCTCGATCGTCTACCTGGTGGCCCTCTTCATCGCCATCAGCTGGGACCCGACCTTCTGACGAGCGCTCTGACTCGGCGACTTATCGTCGGCTCAGGACTTGTAGTCGTAGCCGCGGCGGACGTGATCTCGCACGTTCTCCCAGTTGCTCTTCACGTCGTGCTCGCCCTTTTCCCAGTCGCTCTTGAGGGTGGTCTCGAGATCGGTGGTCCAGGCGGTGTGCTGGGCGCCGTACTGCTGGCGCGCCGCGAACCCATAGTTCGCCGGCACCTCGACCTCGTCCCAGTCGCCGATGACCTTCGGCGGGTTCGCCTTGTCGATCGGCGGGATCGCTTCCTTGCCCTGCGCCTGCTTCACCGTGTCGCCGACGCCCTGATTGAGCTCGTGACCACCGGCGTGCAGATCGTGCTTCGTCTGCTGCCAGTCACGGCGGAACGCTTCCTTGACCTTGTCCCAGGCGGTCGCGTGCTCGTTCTTGTACCAGGTGGGCTGCCAGTTCGATTGAGCCATGAGATGAGCTCCTCCTTCGTGTGCCGGTGAGGCCGGCGGGCTGAATGGAAAATTCGTCGCGACGGGTGACCGCGCGCGGCTGGCGAAGCGTCGTTGCAGTCCGCATGCCGCGATCACGCGACGGTTGGAACCTCGCGAGATCACCCACGGATCGCTCGCTGCCCGTCGCGTCGTACCGCAACCGTGAGCGAGCGCGCGTGCGCCGGGTGTGGCGATACTGTG